>JBFWWA010000541.1:0-3930 GCA_050246455.1 Planctomycetaceae bacterium | reverse complement strand
CAGACGGAATCCGGTTTGGATGTGTTAAGTCTCATTATCGCCGAGGTTTGTGGCGCAACCCCTGAAATAGGTCTTGAGCCCGATCGCCATCTCGCCTAATGTTCCTGTCCCTTTGAGGGCCAGCCGCGCGCGGCGAGGCCCTCGTTCCTCTCGATCCGACTTCCCCACCCGTCGCCAATTCTGTCTCGTTCGACCAGTTCCTGGGCTTCGATCATGCGGATCAGCGTTCGATTCCCGCGTACAAAACGGCAACTCGCCGTGTTGCTGGCAGCGACGCTCGCGTTTCAATCCGTCTCGTGCGGCACCCTTCTGCATCCGGAACGACAAGGACTTCGATCGGGCCGACTTGACCCTTCGATCGTCGTTCTCGACGGGCTCGGATTGCTCTTCTTCTTCGTGCCCGGAATCATCGCCTTTGCGGTCGATTTCGCGACCGGCGCCATCTATCTGCCACCCGACGAGTTTGGATACTTCGCGCCGGGAGCTGCTGTTCCGCAGCAATTGACAAGAATCGAGACCGGCAACAGTTCTCTCGATCGTCGGCAGGTGGAATCCATCGTCCGCGAGCGAACGGGAAAATCGATCGACCTCGATGCTCATGCAGTACGCGTCGTGGAACTGGATGACATCGAGCAGTTCCCCGCCGCCGCCACAGAGGCTGCAAAGGTCGTTTCCTCAGACCATCCCGCGAACTGACTCGCCACTCGGCTCGAACGAGTTTTTTCGATCGCCCCGCGACACGGTCGTCGCCAATCTCTAGAATTCCAGCGGACGATATCTGCTCTGGAATTCAGCCGGAACGGGGACTCCTGATGATCGATTTCTCCGCGTGGTACGACCGAGGCCACCCCTACGACGCCTTCCTCGAGAAGTTTGCGACCGATGAGCAGAAACGCCGGTGGAGCGAACTCCATTCGAAGGTGTCGCTGTCGTCTGACCAGAAGAATCTGCTTCGATCATTCCGGCGTGAGATGAAAGTCCTTGTCGTTGCCGGCGCCTGGTGCGGCGATTGCGTCAACCAGTGTCCCATTTTCTCGCACTTCGTCGCTGAGAACAATCGGATCGGCATCCGCTTTTTCGATCGGGATGAGAGCGCGGAGCTCGCGGCGGAGCTCGCCATCTGCGGGGCGCCGCGCGTACCGTCGCTGCTGTTCCTCAGCGAGGACGGGTTCCCCTGTGGCCGCGCGGGCGACCGGACTCTCTCGAAATACCGCGATCTGACCGCGGGAATGGACGGCGCGTCCTGCCCGACAGGACTTGTCGCGCCAGGGAAATCGCTGCTCGATAACGTCGTGCAGGACTGGCTCGACGAGTTCGAGCGGATTCAACTGATGCTCCGCACCTCGGGCCGCCTCCGCACCAAACACGGCGACTGATCGCGTTTCGAGGATGGGAACCGGCAGCCTTGTCCCCGCTTAAGGAGTCGATCCGCTTTCCGTCTCCGCTTTGGCGGCCGTTGCAACCGTCTTGCCGCGGGCGGTGAAAGTGATCGGTTCGTCCCGCCCTTCGATTGTCACGGTAAAGGTTTCCGTGAAATCGCCCGCATCGGACGGGGCAGCGATGGTGATCGTCAGCACCTGGTACGGCTTGGTTTCCTTCGGCATCACCATCTTGCAGTTCTGCCGGTTCGAATCGACCTCGATCTTTTCGATGTGAATTGGCTTGTGGCCGCGGATCACAAAATTAACGGTCTTTTCATCGCCCGGGGCCATATTTCCCAGGAGATGGATCGGGGGAACAACGGTGATATCGGCTTCGATCCTCCCCTGCACCAGCACCGGAACCATCGGGCCATTGAGGTCGTCGGTCATCAGAGCAATCTGCTGGCGCAAGTTGCCGGGTGGAGCCTTGGGATTGAGAGCGACGAAGAGGTCATAGCGCACCTGGCCGGCGTTGTCGCGAAACGTTTCGACGACCCGCCCGCTGAGGTTCGGGTTGTTTGTCTCGACTTTCTGAATCGTCCAGTTCGGACGACCGACATACGAGATTTCGACCTTCCGCTCGGCACCCTTCCCCGCCTCGACCGGTCCAAAATTCACTTCACCCGGATTGAAGACGACATCCGTGCGGATGTAGACCTTCACGGGGATCTTCACTTCAGCGAACTGCGGCGCGTCGATCGTGACGATGACGTTCGAATTGCGTGAGTTGGCAAGCCGCGTATCCATGCCGATTTCGAGGTAGGTTGATTGGCGGCTTTGGAGCAAGGTTTGCTCCGGCATGCGCACCATCGCGCAGCTGCAGCTGGTGCGGACTCCGCTGATATGCAGAGGGTCTTTGAGATTGTTCGTGATCTTGATTCGATGCCAGCATTCCGAGCCCGTTGCGACGGTGCCGAAGTCGTGCTGCTGCTCGCTGAACAGCTGCTGGGCCCAGTCTTGAGCCGAGAGACTTCCCGGTAAGAGGAGCGCGAGTGCACCGACAATCAGAAAGCGACGGAAGACAAATCGCAACACAGCGTGTGACATCATGGTCTGCACCGTGCCAGTTTGAACTGTGCCAGCTGGATCTGGGCCAGGACGAGGGGGAAACCCGAACGCGCCCGAGGGAACCGAAGCGGTGGGATCGTCCGGTTGCCGGATCAGGCAGGAGCTCTCCAATACCCGCGAATTTCACGAGTGATTCTTAAGCCGTAATCCCTTATTTCCTCATCGAATGCGCCTGATCGTGAGGGTAATTGGGACTGGAAAAATTGTCAACGTCTTGCGGAGCATCGCCGGCCTCAGCCCGTATCTCCGCGAGGCATTGGAGTTACGGCATATCCATTCGACCTGCAGCAGTGTGAACTTAACCGTCTATTGGACAAGCGGCACAGATGGAAAAAACGACGAATCCCATCGCCCAACAAGGACGCAGGACGGGAGTTACGATCAGATCCGCCAATCGGTTCCGATTGTCGCTGCTGGTGAATGGATTTCGGAGCAATGGGCGAAGAGACGATCGGGACAGGACGAAGTTGTAATTCTTACAAACATGGGTGATTCCATCGCCCGCCGTTCTCCACAATTTCCGGAATACTTGCGGAGCGATAACGGCCGGGAGTTCGTCGATCAGCGGGTCCGGTGCTGGTTGGCGCCGGCGAGCGTCGGTACCCTGGTCCGTCAGTACCCTGTTCATTGAGAAGTGAAGTCCATGGAATCGACTGCTTCAGATTTCAAGGATGTGCCGGTTTCAGCGGTGCGCCAGCTGTCTATGATCAACGGCGACAAGTTCGTTCGCAGGCATCCTTGCATCAACGTGCCGGAATTTACGGCGGCGAAAGAGATTGAGGTAACGATCGTGGCAAGAGCCCTGTTCCTGTCGCTTATGACCTGCTGCATCAGCCCGGTGAGTGCTGCGGACGTAGTTTCCGGCAATCGCGTCGTGCCATCGTCATTACTCGCTGACGGTGTGACATCCGATCGTGGCAACTTCGATGTGTTCTCGAGAAACACACTGCTTGCTTTCGAGAGTGGAACCAAGCTGAGTGCCGACCGTAACGTCGCCTGCGAAGGGACGTACCAGCATCATCTGCAAGGAGTCTGCGCCGATGAGAAGTCGATTTTCTGGTCCTTCACAACGACACTCGTGAAGACAGATTGGCACGGCAAGGTGCTCGCGAAAACGCCGGTGGCCAATCATCACGGCGATCTCTGCTTACACGATGGTAAGCTCTACGTCGCCGTAAACCTCGGGAAGTTCAACGATCCCAAGGGCAACGCCGATTCGTGGGTATACGTCTACGACGCCAGGAACCTCAACGAGCTTGTCCGTCACGAGACGCAGGAAGTTTTTCACGGAGCAGGCGGCATCGGCCATCGCGAAGGCCACTTCTTTGTTGTGGGCGGATTGCCGGATGGGGTCCCGGTGAATTACGTCTACGAGTACGACGGCAAGTTCCGGTTTCTCAAGAAGCACATCATCAAAAGTGGGCATACACATCTCGGAATT
>JBFWWA010000540.1:0-3933 GCA_050246455.1 Planctomycetaceae bacterium | reverse complement strand
ATCGGCTCGGTCATTGCCGTCGCCTACGCATCGATCATGGTGTACGGACTCAAAACGTGGTGGAACCGAGCGGTCGGCACGCAGTTCCTCGATGTTTATGTCGTCCCTGCAAGCCTCCTGATCGGGTTTGTCATCGCCGTCGTCCTGGCAGTGGTGGCCATTGCGTGGGGGATGCGGCAGCTGAAACGGATCCGGACGCGCGAACTGCTGGCGGGAGCGACCGAAATCGAACGGAGCGAAGTGGAACGGCGGAGCCGGGCGCGGCGTTCGTCGAAGTTCGCGCTCGGCGGATTGGTTTTTTCCGCAATTCTTCTCGCGGCATCGCTGGTCGGAATTGTCCCGTCGAGTGAGGCGTTCGGCGGGCTGACGTGGCGCGTTGTGACGTTCTTCCTTGTCGGCGTCACTTTGCTGTGGGTCTCGTGGCTCGCTCTTTCAGCGTGGCTCGCGAACGATCAAGCGGCGGCGATTCGCGGAAAAGGTGCAGCGGCGCTTGCACGGCTCGGGCTTCGCAACGCCTCCCGTCAACGGCAGCGGAGCGTGCTGACTGCGGGACTGATCTCATCCGCGACCTTCGTCATCGTCGCCGTCTCCGCGGGGCATCGAAACCCGGCAGTGGAGAAGCCCGATCGCAATTCCGGCAACGGCGGGTTTCTGCTCGTTGCGGAGAGCAGCCGCCCGATCCTGCATGATCTCAATTCTTCATCGGGACGCACGCAGCTCAATCTCGAACCGGCAGACAACGACGAACGTTCCGGCTCGCTGCTCGGTTCGATGCATGCCGTCGGCTTCCGCGTGCAGCCGGGCGAAGATGCGAGCTGCCTCAATGCGTATCAGACCCGCACGCCGACGATTCTGGGGGTTCCGCGGGAGATGATCGATCGCGGGGGGTTCCGCTTCGTCGGAGCAGGCGGCGAGAACCCCTGGACGATTCTCAACCAGACGAACGACGACGGATCGATTCCCGTTTTCGGCGATATGAACACGCTGCAGTACAGCCTGCACAAAGGGCCGGGAGATGACATCGTCGTCCCCGACTCCGCGCAGCGGCCGCAGAAGCTGCGCATTTCCGGGATGTTCGACGGGAGCGTTTTCCAGGGCGTGCTCCTCGTTTCCGAAGAGGCCTTTCTCAAGCTGTATCCGGACCGCGCGGGCTATGAATACTTTCTGATCGAGTCTCCGGAAGCCCAGACGCGCAATCCCTCAACGGTTGCACTTGAACTCTCGGAACAGCTCGAGAGCCGGCTGCGCGACTACGGCTTTGACGCCGAACCGGTCGCGGAACGGCTTGCCGATTTTCTGGCGGTGCAGAATACGTATCTGTCGACGTTTCAGACTCTGGGTGCGCTGGGGTTGTTGCTGGGGACGTTCGGCCTCGCGACGGTGATGCTGCGGAATGTTCTCGAACGGCGCGCGGAACTCGCACTATTGCGCGCTGTCGGGTTCGAGAACAAAGGGATCACCTCGCTCGTCCTTTGGGAGAACGCCTTTCTGCTGGTGTGGGGTCTGCTGACGGGAACGGCGGCGGCGCTGCTCGCAATGACTCCGCATCTGATGAGTATTGGCGCCGACGTTCCGTGGCCGAGCGTGATGCTGATCCTGGCCGGTGTGTTCCTCGTGGGGATGCTGGCAGCGACGCTTGCCGTCTTGGATGCGGTCCGCACGCCGATTGTTTCGACGTTGCGCTCCGAATAATGACCGCGTCGACATTGCCGTAACGGGTGCAGTCGACCGTCCGAGCGATTAGAATCTGTTGAACTTCAGCTCCGCTTCGCAACACTTGCAAAGGTTCGTTCCATGCCAAAGTGGCTCGTTGTTCTCTTGTTCATTGCCGGTGCCGCCCTGTCGTGGGGGGTTTACGTTCCCGTCGTTCACAAAGCCGCGCTTGGGCTCAACAGCAATCTGCGTGCGTTCCTGTTTGTGGGGGTTGCGTACTTTCTGGTCGCGGTGCTCGTCCCGGTGCTGCTGATCTTCGTTCTGAATTTCGATCCGACGGCGGGAGCCCGGCCAAACTTCGACGGCAAAGCGGTGGCCTGGGGAATTGCGGCCGGAACTGCGGGGGCGCTCGGCGCACTCTGCGTGATTTTCGCGGCCAAAGCAGCGGGCGGTCCGCTCTACGTCGCTCCGCTCGTCTTCGCGGGTGCGCCGATCATCAACACGTTCGCGACGCTGCTCTACTTCCATCCCGTGAAGACCGCTCCGGACTGGAGATTCTATCTCGGCCTGGTGATGGCGGCTGCGGGTATGGTGATGGTGATGATCTTCAAACCCACCGATGCCCCCGCACCGGCCCCGACACCGGGAGCGAATGCACCGGCTGCACCGGGCGGGCATTGAGCAGCGGTTGCAGAGCAGGTACACGAGTGCCACTGGCGGCAGTTCTGGGCCGCCAGTGTCGTTCAAACGATGACGACAAGATCCGTTGTCCCGTTTGCACAGAGCACTGTTGAGACGAAGCGTCTCACCAGTGGCACCCGGCACCCGGCGGAATTCATTACGGAGCGCACTCATGAGTGAAGAATCGAGAGATGCTCCATGGTGGACCTGGCTATCTATTCCTCTGATTTACGTGCTGAGCATCAGCCCGGCGGGATGGATCGCCATCCGGTATCCGTCCGTTGAGTACCCGATGCCGTACATCTACGCGCCGATCGGTCTGGCGTGCCAGATCGCGCCGATCAAGAGAATCATGTACGGCTATCTCTCCATCTACGGAGAGGATGTCGCCCAGCGTGTCCTCGGTTCGCCGTAGTCCATTCGGCGGGGGTGGCCCAGACAACCGGCACGGTTGTCTGGGTGACGGAGTCACAAGAGGCGGAAGCAAATCGCCGATCTGTTCTGCGGGCATGCCACCCGAATTTTATCGCTGCGTGATTCGTCGTTCGAGTTCGCGGATGCCGTCGTGGTAGACGTCGAGGACGCGCGCTTTTTCCTGGTCGTCCGCGAACTTGCCGATGCGCGCGATTTCATCGCGGTCGTTCCGCATCTCTGTGAGGAGCTGCTGTGCAATTTCCGGGACGAATCGACTCTTGCCGTCCACTTCAACAAAGATCGGGCTCGTATGGGCAAAGATGTCGCGGCCGAAATCGTTCTTGCCGACCGGCACGCGGAGTTCCGGATCTTTCTCGACCGGAGGGGGCGGCGTTCTGAGGGCGAGCCACGCGGGGGAATCGATCGGAACCTCGACGGAGAGAGAGGCTTCGTAATGCCCGCCGACGCGCCGGGCGGGTGCTGTCCATTTCACGTCGCCATTCTCGATAATTTCGATCTGCTCGAAATCGGATCGTCCCGTTGCGCGGGCTTCGATCGTTACCGTTCCTTTCTTCGGAAGGTGGATCGTGCTGCCGATTCCTTCGCCGTTGACTTTGAATTCCAGCAGCGGGCCGTTGGTGATGAAGCTCCGCCCCGCGGCGAGGGACGACAACCATTTTACGACCGTCGGCTCTCCCGCCACGTCGACGTACACGCGCGAGAAGTCGTACTGGAACCAGTCGGTCCCGGTTGAAAACGGGACGCGGAGCCCGGCATCCAAATACCGGTAGAACGTGTCCTTGTAGCTCGACGAGATGCTGCCGTCGAAAATATTCAGTGCATGCACTCGACCCGCCAGAAAATTCGAGACGGACTCGCGGCCGAAATCGTTGTGGCACCAGACAATCGTCGCGCCGTCGTTGCGGGCGGTTTCGATGCCGCGGGCGAGCGGAAGACCGTCGGTCCCCGCTTTCATAATTCCCGGTCCGATGCTCACCGGCTGGATCAACTTCGCGATGTTGAGGAGCATCACATGGCCGTAGCCTTCGCTGTAACCTTCAAAGTTGTGCCGATGCTCTTCGCCGTTTCCGAAGACAACGCCCGACTGCTTCTCGAGCCGCGTGAGATCGTCGCTCGTGTAAGAATTCGTGATGTAATCCTGATCGGCGCCGGCCCGTTCCAGGT
>JBFWWA010000539.1:0-3942 GCA_050246455.1 Planctomycetaceae bacterium | reverse complement strand
GACGAGCTCGAGAAGGTGACTGATCCGCTCGGCCTGAAGCTATTCTGGGCGGCGACGCATCCCTTCTCTCCGTGGCGCGAACAGCAGACCACCGTTAATGAGCGGTACTTCAGTCTCGTCGAATCGATGCAGGATGTTGCCAGGCGTCTTGTCGCGTTCGGTCTTCATGTGCATGTCGGAGTGGAAACCGGCGATAAGGCGGTCATGGTCTGCGACCGGATGCTCCGGCACTTGCCGCTGTTACTTGCGATGTCAACCAATTCTCCCTTCTGGCAGGGGCGGACGACCGGGCTGCATTCCCATCGCTCGAAGATCATGGAATCGCTCCCGACCGCGGGACTGCCGCACCAGATGCGCAATTGGAGCGAATACACCTGGCTGATCAACCACCTCGTCGACACCGGGTTCATCAATACAATTCGCGAGATCTGGTGGGACATCCGCCCGCATCACAATTTTGGAACGGTTGAGATTCGGATCTGCGACATGCCGCCGAATCTTTCGCAGGCAATGTCGCTGGCGGCGCTGATTCAATGCCTCGTCGATGCCATCTCGCAGGAGATCGATGAAGGAACTTATCAATCGGAGTACCATCCGATGATGGTGCAGCAGAATAAATGGCGTGCCGCCCGATTCGGACCCGACGCCCGTCTCGTCAATACGAACGATTACAAGCAGTACTCCGTGCAGGAGACGATTGACTCGCTGATCGCAATCCTGCTTCCGACCGCCCGAAAGCTCAAATGTGTCGATGAACTGACATCGGCGGCGCAGCTTCCGGCGCACACCGGCTCACGGCAGCAGCTCGAAATCTTCGAAAAAACCGGCGACCGCGTGGAAGTCGTGCGGAGGATGCTCCCACAGAATCACTGGCGGTCGGCGTAGCGATTTGTGAGCGTCGATGGGGCAACGCCGACGGTTTGTCGTCGGAATGCTCATTTGCGAGTGTTTCGGCCGCACTCCAAGCCCATAGAGGCTTCCCCTCCCAAGACTTGCTGCAGCCCTTAAGCTGAGATGTGTGGACGAACAGCACTACCGAAGCCAAGTCGTTGGCTTGGGATTTCGTCCGAGTCCTGATCCCCGAACCCTGACTACTCTCATTCATGGACGATTTGAATTCTCCCGCTGAGTCTCCGAAAGACATGCGGGAGAAGGTGCGCGCTCTTCCTGCGTCCCCCGGGGTGTATCTGATGAAGGACGCCCTCGGTCGCGTGATCTACGTGGGAAAGGCAGTGAGCCTCCGGAACCGGGTCGGAAGTTACTTCAACAAGGCAGCGGCCGGCGATCGGCGCATCGCGGATCTCATTCACGAAATCTGCGATATTGATCACATCCCGACCGACAGCGAAGTCGACGCACTGCTCCTCGAGGCACGGCTCATCAAGGACGTGCAGCCTCGGTTCAATCAGGAGCTCAAGGACGACAAGACTTTTCCCTACCTGATGATTACTGTGCGCGAGGATTTCCCGCGTGTCGAGTTCACACGCAAGCCTCGTCGCGGGACAAAGCTTTACGGCCCGTTTACCAGTGCGAAGAAATTGCGAGGTGCGATCAACGTACTGCAGAAAATCTTCCGCTTCCGGACCTGCACGCTCGATATCGGAGAGAACGAAGAACGGTGGCGATGGTTCCGCCCCTGTCTGCTGCACAGCATCAATCAGTGCACCGCGCCGTGTAATCTGCGCATCAGCCGAGAAGATTATCGCCGCGACATCCGCCGGCTGCAGATGTTTCTTGATGGGAAGAAGACGCGGCTCTTCCGCGAACTCCGGAAAGAAATGGGGGAAGCCGCGAAGGAGCTGAAGTTCGAGAAGGCCGCTCGGCTACGCAACCAGATTCAGGCGCTCGAGAATTTGAATCTGCGTGGCAACCTGAGCGATCACGCACAGCCGGAAGTTTTCTATATCGATCCAAAGAAAGGGATGGCGGGACTCAAGAAACAGTTCGGGCTGACGGAATTGCCGCGCCGGATCGAAGGGGTCGATATTGCGCACCTGCAAGGAGGTGAAACCGTCGCAAGCCTTGTGCAGTTTCTCGACGGCCTGCCGTTCAAACACGGCTACAAGCGGTACCGTATCCGTACGGTGGAAGGAGTCGACGATTTTGCGTCGATCCGCGAGGTGGTCAGTAGACGATTCCGCCGATTGCAGAAAGAAGGGGAGTCGTTTCCCGACCTGTTCCTTGTCGATGGTGGAAAAGGGCAACTCGGAGCGGCGATGGAGGCGATGAATGCGATCGGCGTAACTCCGCCGGTCACAATCTCGCTTGCGAAGCGGGAGGAGGAAGTCTACGTCCCGGGCGAGTCCGAGCCCCGCCGCCTCAGCCGGCACTCCTACGGACTTCGACTGCTGCAATACGTTCGGGACGAAGCCCACCGCTTCGCCCAGCAGTATCACCACGTCCTGCGGCGTAAATCGACGTTCGGCGAGGAGTGACGACGGGACCGGCCTGGGCATTCGGAGCCGGTTTCTGCGATGCAGTCACAGGTACCTGCGTGTCCTGTGCTTCCGGAGAATCGTCACCGACTGAACCTTGCCTGGTCGAGCGGGCGGGTTGGAACGCAAAAGGCCTACGTTCGACATGTTCTTGAAAACTGCGGCTTTTCCAGTGAAAAGCTCCGATTGTTCACCCCTCGACTGCTGGGGTACAATTGATCTTCCCCGTCCTTCCTTCCACTCGAGCTTTGCGCCAAATGACGTCCTCCCAGGTCCAGCCGGATGCCCCGGTGACCGCCGCTGCCCCCGAGCAACGCGCGGACGTTCCGCCGTTTGAGCAGGGGGAAACCGTGATTGAGGCGGCGGACGGGTGGCAGTCGCTCGGGCTGGCGGACCTGTGGCGTGCTCGCGAACTCTTGTTCTTTCTGACGTGGCGAAACATCAAGATCCGCTACAAGCAGACGGTGCTTGGGGCGACCTGGGCGTTCCTGCAGCCAGTCTTGATGATGGTCGTTTTCACCTGGACGATCGGTCGGATTTCGGGACTTTCGGAGACTTCAGTTCCGTACCCGCTGTTCGTCTTCGCGGGGCTGCTTCCTTGGACCTTTTTTCAGACGGCGGTCACGGGGGCGGCCAACAGCGTCGTCGCTTCCGAAGGGCTGGTGACGAAGGTCTATTTTCCGCGACTGGTTATTCCGCTCTCGGCAGTCGCCTCGGCGCTCGTCGATTTCGCCGTGGCATTCGTCGTGCTGGTTGTTCTGATGGCGTGGTACGGTGTCGCGCCGGGTCCGAATCTGCTTCTGCTGCCGTTTCCAGTAGTGCTCGTCGTGATTGCCGCTCTCGGATTCGGCACGTTGATTGCCGCACTCAATGTCGCCTACCGCGATTTTCGGTACGTCGTCACGTTCCTTGTACAGGTCTGGATGCTGGCGACGCCGTCGATCTATTTAGACCTCAACACAACGCAACCTGCAGTTGCCGACAGTTCCGTACCGATGGTCGATTCGACCTCATTGAATGCTGCAGGTGCGAACGAGAACACGAGCTCACCACGCTGGGCGGGCGCCCTGGCGTATGCAAACCCGATGGTGGCTGTAATTGAGATGTTTCGTGGTGCGACGATCGGCACAACGATTGTGTGGGGGCGTGTCGCAACGTCGGCTGCACTGCTCACAAGCGTGATGATTGGAGCGTTCTATTACTTCCGGCGCGTCGAGGACTCGTTCGCCGATGTCATCTGACTTGCCGAGAATCGGAGCAATTGTGCAGGCGCGCCTCGGCTCGCAGCGACTTCCAGGCAAAGTGCTGCGCGACGTGCAGGGAAAGCCGCTGCTGCAATATGCGCTCGAGCGGGTTCGCGAAGTTCAAAGACTCGATCGAATCGTCGTTGCAACGTCGACCGATAAGGGGGATGACGCGCTCGCGGATTGGTGTGCAGCATTCGGCGTCGATTGTCTCCGTGGCTCGCTTCAGGATGTCGCGGGACGGTTCGCGGATGTGCTCCACT
>JBFWWA010000538.1:0-3953 GCA_050246455.1 Planctomycetaceae bacterium | reverse complement strand
CTGTTTTTTGTCCCAGACCGTTGCCACGACTCACCTTCCGGCGGACGTCCCCGGTGCGCGGACGCCCGAAATCGCCCCAAACCGGTCTCGAACGGCCTCGACGCCGAATGCTGGACAAACCCGAAAGGAGCGACGAATGATCCCATCGATTCGACGGAGCATTTTCTACGTTGCTGCAACGCTCTTATTACACCTGATGACCGGCGTGCTCGGTGCCGCGGAGCCCGCTGCAGGGCCGACTCAGATCGAGCAGATCGGTGAAGAAGCAGGCCGCGCCATTGCGAGCTATTTCGCGATCGACAAAACGATTCCGCTCGAAGCGCGTGTTGTCGAGAAGCGTAACCGTCCCGGCGACGTTCGCGAGAAGATCGTCTTCCGTGGGGCACAGGGTTTTCTGGTGCCAGGCTATCTGCAGAAACCGGTTAGCGGCGAGGGGCCGTTCCCGTGCGTGCTTCTGCTGCACGGCTGGTCGGGCTCAAAGGACGCGTGGTGGCAGGATGGGAACATCATCAGCGGTGGAAACGTCCGCAAAGCACTTCTCGAAGCGGGTTTCGCCGTCTTCGCCCTCGACGCCCAATGCCACGGCGACCGCATCTCGCAGAACGACTTTGCCCCGGTGAATCACTACACGGAGAAGGACGGAGGGCCGAACCAGCGGAAGGGGTACTTCACGCTTCCGGAAATCTACATTCAGACGACGCGCGACTACCGCCGGGCAATCGACTACCTCGAGACGCGCGGAGACATCGACAAGTCGCGCATTGGAATGCTCGGCTACAGCATGGGGGGGCACCAGACGTTCCTGCTGACCGGCGTCGAGCCCCGCATCAAGGCGGCGGTCGCCTGTGCCGCACCGTCGACGACCGACAAATTCTCACCCGTTGCGCCGCAGAACTTCGTCCGGGGGTTCGGTGACCGGCCCTTTCTGGAACTGATGGGGAGGTCCGACCCGCTTTGTCCGGTCGGCCATGCCATGGCGCGATTCGCACTGATCCCCGGCAAGAACAAATCGCAGGTCCTCTTCGAAGCCGACCACAAGCTTCCCCGCGACTACGTCCCGCATGCCGTCGAGTGGATGAAGAAGCACCTGTAAGCAGAAGCACGAAAGTCTCATGACGAATGTCGAACGCCTGCGGGGAGTTCAATCTGTGGAGCGGAATCACTTGAATTCCATTGTCTGGCAATAGTCCTGGAATCCGACGGCGCGCCAGAAGGCGATGGCCGGTCTGTTTCCAATCAGCACGTCGAGCCGTACAGGCTTCGATGATGGCCAGGCATTCTCGCGCAGCCAATCAATCGCGGCGCGGCCAATCCCTTGACGGCGTTGTTCGGGTCGGACGTAGAACTGCCGCAGGTAGGAGAACTCCGGTCCGTCGTGGAACAGGGCGTAGCCAATGGCCGTCCCGTCATCTTCGACCAGGACCGCCGTATACTCCCCCGTTATCCAACCGGCCATGCGGACTTCAAGTTCCACGAGCGACATCGGATTGCGGTGCCCCTCATCTCGGATGAGCGATTGGTTCATTTCCGCGAGGAGTGGACCGTCGGCGACCGTGGCAATGCGATAGTTCATTTCAGCGCTCCCGATTCCCGAGATCCCGTGTACACGCGCCAATGCGTAAGTGTCTGCTATGAAAGCATCTCTGTGCAGTTCGTGCCTTGCGGTGTTTTACAGGCGTCCTGCATCTTCACAAAAAATAAACAGCCAACACACGGCCCCTTCGTGAACGCACCGTAATTTGATTCCAACGGATCGGGCGACTCAAACCGAAACGAGGATCAGGAGGGACCATGACCTACACCATTGAGTTCGAACGGACTGCAACCGATATCGCTTCGACCCCCGTCATCCTTCTGGGTGCGGGATGTTCCGGAATTGAGCTCGTCTCGCGGCTGCTCGGCGATCACTTCGAGATCGACTTCAGCACCTTGGACGGCTTGATTCCACCAAGTCAGCCGGAGCGATGGGGGTTTGCAGTCCCCGGATGCACGGAGGAACTCCATCTGCTTGCCGAACTCTATCCCGACGCCCGTTTCCTGCATGTGGTTCGGGATGGCCGCGATGTGGTGTTATCGCAGCCCGGCGTCGCCAGTGGACGGTTCGACACATTCGCCGCGGCCGCCGATTGGGCGAACACCGTCGAACGGATCGGTTCGTTCCTCGAATCCATCCCCCCGCGACGCGGGCTCGAAATCCGTTATGAAGATCTCCTTCTCCGGCCGGTCGAGATGCTTGATCGGATCATCGCATTTCTGGGGATCGATGACTTCGACGGATCGTTTCTGGCATCGATCCGGCACGGCTTTCAGCGCGACTTGACGCGAGAGCAGCTGGCTGTGCCGTGTGCGGCGTTCCGGCGTGGCGAACTCAAACTTTTCGAACGGATCGCCGGTATGGCCCTTTATCGGTACGGCTATGCAACGAAGAAGCCGGAGCGAGGAATCCGATCGTGGGCGATCTCCCGAGCATTCTGGAAGTGCGACAAATCGTTGCAGGCGCTGACGTCGCGGCGGTGGAAATAGGGGGAAGGGGGGAATGATTCCCACCCGGTTCGACCGGTGGGCTCATTGCGGTTTACCCGATTCCCTACCTCCAGAATCCTGTTTCCTATTCTTTGTCCCAGCCGCCGCCGGCGCGGAGCTTCTCGACTTCCGCGCGGGCCAGTTCACCCAGCTTCACGTAGTCGGATTTTGCCACGCGATTGAGCGGGAACATCCCCGGATCGAGCAGGACGTAGTGCGAAGGGCGCATGTAGGCGGCGATTCCCTTGGCATGCTCTTCGAGCGTTTCTCGACTCAAATCCGCTCCCGGTTTCGTTTCGATGAAGAGCACGACTCCCTCGCTGTAGATGTCGTGCGGAGCCCCGACCGCTCCACAAATGGCGACGTGATCCTTGAGCGCTGCGAAGTGCTCCTCGATCTGTCCCGGGTGAATCTGATAACCCTTCGGCTTGATGACGAACTTCGCGCGGCCTGAGAAGATCACCCCTTTTTCGGTGATATAGCCGAGGTCACCTGTGTAGCAGATGCCGTCTTTCGTGACGGTCTTTGCGTAGGCTTCCGGATTGTTGACGTAGTCAATGAAGACCTGCGGACCGCTGAAGCAGATCTCTCCCGTCTCACCGATCGGGAGTTCCTCACCAGCCGTGCCGTCCGCGTTCATCGGCTTGCGGATCGTCAGCGGGGTGACCGGCATCCACCATCCGATGTTGCTGATGAGATCGTCCGCAACACTCTTGAGTCCGGTGTAGGTGACGAATCCCGCCATCTCGCTGAGCCCGAGGCCGGTGCCGACGTTCGGCACCATGTCGAGAAGCTGCTGCACGAACTGGCGTGTCACCGTCTGGCCACCGAACAGAATCTTCTTCACGCTTGAGAAGTTGTAGTCGGAGTAATTCGGAAGCCGCCATTGCATGTGGAACATGGCCGGGACCTGGCCGAATGTTTCAACTCCGTATTCGTGAATCGCCTTGAGCGTTTTCTCGGCATCGAAGACATGCAGGATGATGGCCGTGCCGCCGGAGAAGAACGTCGTCATCAGTTGTTCCGCCTGGCAGCCGACGTGCGACGGCGGCAGGTGGCAAAGCTGTTTGAGCGATTCCCCCCCCATGCCGAGTCCGGCGGCGAGGCACATGTTCTGCGAGGTGATATTGCGATGCGAGAGGAGCGCGGGCTTCGGCATGCCCGTCGAGCCTGTCGTGTAGATTACCTGAGCGCCGTCGGTCGGAACGATGGATTCCGCGAGTTCGGAATACTTCTTCCACAACTCCGTCGAGTCGGAGCTGTTCTTCGCGGGAATGTTCTTCGCGCCGAGCGCCATCGACTCCCGGACGAACGATTCGTAAGACTTCGCCCCCGGAATCGTATCGGCCTCTTTCGAGAACTGAATGAAGTGCTTCACGTACGGGCAATGCTGCTGGACCGCTTCGCCGATCGGTCGGAAATCGGCGAGT
>JBFWWA010000537.1:0-3969 GCA_050246455.1 Planctomycetaceae bacterium | reverse complement strand
ATGTTGTTTTCGTTGACGTTCGACCACGCGAAATGCCACAGCTCTTTACCGGTCGCCGCATCGTGACCGGCAACGCCGTCCGCATAGAACATCAGAATCTGCCGCAGTCCCTGGATCTTCGTAAGAACCGGCGATGCAAAACCCGGGCCGTGGCTCCCCCCGTTCCAGACGCGTTCCCCCGTCATGCGGTCGTAAGCAACGAGTGCCGAACCGGTCATTCCACCAGGCGAGACGACGCAGAGGTTGCCGAACAAGAGCGGCGAACCGGTTGCTCCCCACTGCGGCACATCGACCTTTGCATCTTCGAGAATATTCTTTGTCCAGAACAGCTTGCCGCTGCGCGCATCGAGGCAGTTCAAAACTCCGGTTGCCCCGAGCGAATAGATCCGCGAATCGTGAATCGTCGGCGTGGCGCGCGGTCCGTCCCCTCCCATCACGCTCACGAACCGGGTCGGATCGGAATGCGTCCAGACCGGCTCGCCGGTCTCCGCGTTGTAGCAGACGACGAACTCATTCGGCCCGACCTGCTCCTGGGTGAATGCGAAGCGATCGACGATTGCAAACGACGACCACCCGAGGCCGATCGGATGCTTCCAGAGAGCCTTCGGAGGATTCTCTTTCCAGTCGGTCCGGACCTTCTCGCCCCGCGCGATGCTGTCGCGCGCCGGCCCGCCGAACTGAGGCCAGTCGGCCGGCGTCACTTCGAGCCGTTCGATCGGCGCATCCTTTGCCCCAGATTCCGGGGACACGATCTTCAAATGTGACGCATCCGCTTCGGGAGCGGATTTCCAGCGGAGAGAGAACTTCGGAATGAAATCTCCCGAATACCCTTCCAGCTTGAAGATTGAAAAGAAAAGCACGGCTGCCATCGCCGCCGCTGCGGTGACGCCCAACCGCAGCTTCATTTTCACGCGCGAGAAAAACAGCCACCAGATGAGCAGCAGAAAGGGAACGAGCGGAAACATGACGTAGCTTGAAAACACCTGCTTCGAGCTGTCCCCTTCCAGCCATCTCCAGAGTCCCAGCTGAACCAGAACGCAGCCGACAACGATGGCGGCTGGAATCAGATAGCTGGGGCGGCGCCTGGCGGATGGGGTTTCCTGCGCTTCCGTCGACATGGCTCGGACCTTCCTGAGGGAGCGGGCGAACGGACGCCGCGAAAAATGCGCGGGGTCGCTTATTGCCGGAAATGATAGGAGCCGAGCCGGGATCTGACCAGCGGAAGCGTTCGCGAAATTATGCAGCGAAGCGTTTTCGCTATTCGAGCGCGCGATGCAGTCGGACAAGCCGCGACTGCTGTCGATGCAGCTCAGCACTCCATTCCGCCGTCGCATCCGTTCCAATCGCCGTGCGAAGGGCGTCGACGTGCTCATCGAGCGAATTCGCCGTCAATTCGCTGCTCGCAGGCGAAGCGACTGGAAAGACGGTCAATTTCGGACGAACGGATCGGAGGGCATTCGTCACCATCTGCCGCTGCGCGCGGCGGAACGCGCGCCGAGCACGGTGACGATACAACACTGCGAGCCAGAACCCGATGAACCCTCCAAACAGCACCCCAACAACCCCCGCCTCCAGCCACGGCGGAAGTTCGGCGATGATGGAAGAGACCGGCGCGACGGAAGGAGAACTGGCGATGATCGCAGGAAGATTTATCAACACGAATTCACTCGGGCGAAAGTCTCAGGGAAGAAAACGAGTTCGCTCCTGCGCGCTCGGTATGCGGCAAGTCTCTTTCTTGCCGAACATTTGATAACGGAATCGTGAGACGAGCCGATAGCCGATGTCACGAATCGGCGGCGGCACAATTACGAGGAAGATCCCCGCAATGCGCCAGCCGATGTTCATCTTCATCAGAATTCGAACTACGGCTTTGGAGCGTCGATGGGTCCCGGCCTCGTCGAGCAGGACGACGGTGGAGAGATCGCGCGTGTCGTCGTCCGTAAGTTTCTCTCGCGCTGTAACCCCCTGCAGAGGTGCAAAGAGAAACCGGCCTTCCTGATCGCGGCGAATGACGAAATCGACGAACCAGTTGCACAAACCGCAGACACCGTCGAAGAAAATGATGGGGCGCGTCTCGCGCGTCGATTCGGCCGATGCCGGCAAGTCGACGACTGTCTGCGAGCCGTCTTCTGCGAACTTGTGGGAAGGTGTCATCACGGCTGTTACGGTGTCGGGTCGAAGATCGCTCAGAATGCCGTTCACTGCTTTGCTCCAGATGGGAGGGGTTTCCGGGGACATCCCGGTAACGCTCCTCCCCATCCGGAACCGCACTCGTCCCTTCATCATAACCAGCAAGGCCACCCTCGGACGCCTCAATTCGAGCGGTTTCCCGCGAAGATCCCCGCAGTTTCCAAGGGATTCGACAAGTTCTGCCCGATGACAGGGAAGCAACACGCTTTGCAGAATCTTGACCACAGAATAGGAAAAGCGGGTAAGATGGAAGGGTGACACTTCGTCCCCGCCCGGATGACCTGTGAGCGGGAACGCCAGCGATCTGAGAGGTGGCATGTTTCGCCAGATTCTGCAACTGAGAGGACGTATCCCGCCAGCCTGGCTTCGCTCAGTCTGGTGGCGCGCGCTCGTCCTTTCGATCTTTGCGCATGTTGGCGCGATCGCCGTCGCCGGTACGTTTTATATTGCGAGTCGCACGCCGGTGGACTCGATGGAACGTGTCGAAACCAGCTGGTCTCCCTCCCCCGTCGAACCCGAACTGCCGTCGGCTTCCTCGATTGTCGAGATTCCGACGCCCCCGGAATCGGTGGATCCGGGGGGGCGCACCGCCATGGCACCACAACCGCTGGAACTGGCAGGAGAGATTGGAGTCGGCCGGGCGCCGAAGATCGGCGCTGAAATCGCTCAATCGACGCCGGTCGCCAGCTGGTCGCAGGATGCCGACAATCTCCAGGACCTTGCGCGCATCGTCGGACCCGTCACCAGCGGATTCGGTTCCGGTCGTGGTAGCGGAGAGGGAATCGGCGACGGTTCCGGTTCCGGTGGAAGGTTCTTTGAAACGCGCGCGGCGGGACGACGGTTCGTGTTCGTGGTCGACTGCTCGCAGAGCATGAATCATCCCGATCCAAGCGAGTACAAGACGCGATTCAATCGTCTGAAAGTGGAAATGGCGAAGTCGATCGTAAAGATGGAAGCCGACTCGCAGTACTTCATCGTCTTCTTCAATGATCGCGCCCACCCGATGCCGGCTTCG
Organism: Planctomycetaceae bacterium; assembly: GCA_050246455.1. Lineage (GTDB taxonomy): Bacteria > Planctomycetota > Planctomycetia > Planctomycetales > Planctomycetaceae > CAZVJA01. The sequence continues at coordinate 764 of JBFWWA010000537.1, read as the reverse complement.
ACGATGCAGGGAGCGCAGTCTCCGTCTCGGGCACGAATGTTCGAGTGGCTGGCGACCGTCCCCGCAGAAGGGAAAACGGATCCCCGCCCTGCCCTCAAGATGGCTCTTGATATGCGGCCGGACGTCGTCTATTTCCTGACCGACGGCGACTTCCTGCCCGGTGTCGCGCGCGATCTCGACAAGATCGGCCAGCGCGGAGTGGCCATCCACACGTTTGCATTCGGCAACATGGAGGGGGAAGGTACGCTCAAAGCGGTAGCACAACGCACCGGCGGCCAGTACACTTTCGTGCCATAGGCAGGCTTCAGGCAGTCTCCTGTCCGGCTTCAGGCCTCAGTCCGTCCAGTTCTGCCGACCTTCTGTCGCAATTCCGGCCGGAAGCCTGAAACCCGAAAACCCGTAGCCAGATCGCGCGTGATATTCCGGGGCTTGATCCGCCCTGGATGTCATGATTGCAGAAATTCGCCGAGCCCATTCCTCGGAACACGACCCTACCCTGCTTCAGACGAATCGGTCGGAGCCTGACGTCATGAGCATCGCGGAGCCTCCCGTCTCGGCGGACGCATCGCAGAAACTCCTTTCCCGAAGCTTCCTGGCGCTTCTGGCGACGCAGTTTCTGGGGGCGATGAACGACAATATGTTCCGCTGGCTCGCAGTGCCGATCGCGAAGCCGATTCTCGGCGATGCGAAAGCACTCTCGCTCGGCTTGATGTCGTTCACGCTTCCCTATCTTCTGCTCGCCGCTCCGGCCGGTTTCCTTGCGG
>JBFWWA010000536.1:0-3980 GCA_050246455.1 Planctomycetaceae bacterium | reverse complement strand
AGATCGTCGATCCGCGGAAAGTGGCCTGGCAGAATCGCTTCGGCGCCATCGAGTTGCTAAGGCGTCCGTAGCGGAATCACAAGGCAAAACCACCGTTTGGATTCATGGCGCCAAGCGCTCAAGCACTCGATGATTGCGTTGCGGGCGTGCTCGGTGTCGGCCCAGGAGTCATGCGGCCCACCCTCGGGCCACGGATTCAGAAGCTCGACGAACGGCTTGCCGTCTGCTGCGGGCTGGTCCGGCGAGGCCGCATAAAAAAAGCCCTCGCACAAGTGGAAGACGCTCTTCATGCCCAGCCCGTACTTGCCAATCGTTCCGGTATCGGCCCCCTTCGCCCCCTCGTCGAGGCGGCAGATCGCCTTGGCGTCGGCCTTTTGAAACTCACCGTCGTTCAGGCACAGCAATGTCGGACCGGTTAGTAGCGGATGAACATCGCGCGGCCAGCTTGGCACCCAGCCCAGGTGGAATTCGCGAGCCCGCGCATCGTCGGCGTTCTGAATCAACTCCTTGACGATTGAGCCGAAGCTGTACTGATCATGCAGTATCCGCCGCAGCTGTTGAACTGGGTTTGACGTTAGCCGTTGCATGAAACATCCCGCGAACTGCCCGGATCTCGACAAAGTGACGCCACACCGCATCAGAAATTGTCGCCCAAGTCGCCAATCTCGACAATTCACTCGCCTTCGATCTACGTGGTTGCGGACCTACGGCGAATCGTCTGCAACACCGGCAACGGCAGACGCGCCGTTTGTTCTGCATACACTTTCGAGGTGCCGCTCCACATCCGACGAGGTGCCGCTCCACATCCGACGTCGCGCTCTGTCTCGACTGAGGAGGGCAATTGCCCGACAAAGTTCGGCTTACTGCGTCAGTGACGTATCGCTCGTGCCAGGCGTGCCGAGCATCTCGGGAGGCTGGCGAAACGCCCGCTGAAAACCGACCCTTTTTTGTACACGTATTATCCTAACACGCTGGCCTGTGGCGTTCCCGTTCGGGAATGGAATTGCGATTGAATTCGCTTAATCCGACCGTCATATCTCAATTTGGAATCGATTATTCCCGTTCGGTAACATTAGACTTGACGTCCTACGCTGGGACGATTATGCTCGCATCAAGGACAGTTGGATTGTCCCGATCGGGAATATCAGATGCTGAGGCCGAGGCCTAACCGAACAGACGTGAACACAGAGCTCGGCGCGTTCGTTCGCACGCGTCGAAAAGCCAGCAGAATCTCGCAGCGAGAGCTCGGCGAACTGGCCGGCGTCGGTACGCGATTCGTATCCGAACTCGAACGCGGGAAATCGTCCGTGCGGCTCGACGCCGTGAATCGCGTGCTCGGCGTATTCGGAAAGACGCTCGGCGTGGTGGATGCGTTGCGAAAGGACCCGGCCCATGAGAACGCGTAGGGCCATCGTGCGTCTCGACGGCCAGCCAGTCGGCACGCTGATCGAAGCGGGCCGACGGGTCACGTTCACGTACGACCCGCAGTGGCTCGCTCGCGCCGATGCGATTCCAGCGTCTGTGACGCTCCCGCTGCGGGCCGAGCCCTACGTAACGGAGGGCCTGCACCCGTTCTTCGAGAACCTACTGCCCGAGGGCTGGCTGCTGGAGCTGGCCACGCGCAAGCTCAAGATCTCCAAGGACGACGCGTTCGGATTGCTCCTGGCGACATGCGCCGACTGCGTGGGCGCCGTCGAGATTGTCCCGGCTGAAGACGTGGATGACGGGGGGCGAGACGAATGAGCTACGCTTGCCGCGTCTGCCTGAAACCGGTTCGCGACCGGGAGTATCACGCCGCCTGTCTGCGCGGATTGTTCGGCTCTGCGAAGGTGCCGCAGCTCGACATCAGTCTCGCCAAACTCCACACCGCCGGCCTCGCGATGGTCGGTCGTTCGTCGCTGTCCGGCGTGCAAAAGAAAATCTCTGTCACGCTGACCACGGACCGTAAGACGCTCCAAGTCGCTGCGGACAGCGGGCGCTATATCCTGAAGCCGCAGACCGAGACGTTCCCGGCGCTGCCCGAGAACGAACACGTCACAACGTGCCTTGCGAAGCTGCTCGAAATCGAGGTGCCACCGTCCGGCCTGGTGGCACTCAGCGACGGCTCGCAGGCGTTCATCTCGAAGCGTTTCGATCGCCTGCCCGACGGCCGCAAGCTGCGGCAGGAGGACTTCTGCCAACTCGCCGAGCAGTCGCCCAAGGACAAGTACGAAGGCTCGGCCGAACTCTGCGTGCGGCTGCTACGAAAGTACGCGTCCGAGCCGCTGATCGAGATCCTGAAGTTCTATCGCCTGCTGCTCTTCGCCTGGTGGACCGGCAATGGCGACGTACACCTGAAGAACCTGTCGCTGTTCACGGACACGCAGGGCATCATGCGATTGACGCCGGCGTACGACCTGGTGAGCACGCGGCTCGTCATTCCCGACGATCCGCTGGCCTTGCCCGTTGTCGGCAAGAAATCCAAGCTCACGCGCAAGACGTGGGTCGAATTCGCGGAGTACTGCGCGATTCCAAAGAAGACGGCGCAGCGCGTGCTGGAGAAGCAAGTATCGGTCGAAGTTGCTGCGCGAGACGCAATCGACGCCTGTTTTATGCCCGCCGAGCAGAAGGTTGCACTGAAAGAACTTCTCACGGAACGCGGAGCGGCATTGCGCGACTGAGCCTTGAGCGGCGCGCTGGTCGGACGTGCCGGCATCGGCTATCGATTCCCCGGAAGCGCACCGTCGTCATCAAGCTGCCGTCTTTGCAGAGCACGACGTGCGGCGTGAGCTGCAGCGCCCCCGGCAGGTAATCGCTCAGCGACGGGGGTTGGCGACGGAATTGTCCGATGTTGAACATCAAGTGATCCTGTTAGGCATCGAGGAACGTTGGTTGCCGCAGATGGGCCCGCACGATCGCCCACCAATGCGGGTCATAGCGCGTGAGTGCTGCAGTAATAGCATGCACCGCCGCGCCGACCGGCAGACCGATCCACCAGACCTGGAGGGCCAGTGACGTGAGCAACGTGAACAGCAATGTCACAATGCCCAGTTGCCGCGGCACGCCGGCCAACAGCATGGGCTCGGTCAGCGATTGGTGGAGCGGGATTTCGAAACCGTCGGGAAGTTGGGTCATGCTCAAAAGATCGCTCCGCTCGTAAACCCGAAGAACGAGAGCGCGAAGGTGCCTGCCGCCGCCAGAATCGCCGCGCCGAAGAGCACGCGAATGACAGTGCGCAGAATGCCGCCCTCGGAAAATGCCAACGCGATGCCGAGCAGGCCGACCGCGAGCACAATGATCGACCGCGCAACCGGACCGGTCAGGCTGTCGACGAGCTTTTGCAGCGCGGTCTCCCAGGGAAGACCGCCACCGGTTCCGGCAAAGCTCGGTTGCACGGCAAATGCTGCGAAGAGCAGCAACAGGGGAAATCGTTTTTTCCAGAATGCACGTTTACCATTTAGCATGGAAATCTCCTTCGTGAGTGATTGCAGATCTTGTTCGTCTGCAGTCAGAACGAAGATGGACGGCTGAAACTGTCGCGCCGGTGGGAAATCGCTCGCGCTGGTTCGCGCGGGATTGCTACGTCTCTAAATCGTCAGCGTTGAGTTGAGAACTGGCACGACGTAAGAATGCGGCGACATGCAACACGATGCATGCGGGGTGAGAAACTTATCGCCTAACGAGTCGCCAAGAACGCGAGCAGCGCGCCGAGAAATGAGCCAAGATTTTTGCCGACGAGGTGGCGGCCCAGCAAAATGGCGGCATACCAGATGAAGAGTTCCGGGAATACAGCAATCAACAGAATCGGAAGTACGAGTTGCGGATTCACATCAGCAAATAAAACACAATCGGCAGGCGGCCGGAACGGTAAATCTTATGCTATGGCCGAAATTACAGCAGCCGAATTTGGGCACCGGGATCACGGTCGCAAGCCCGACACCAATTGGCAAACTCGACCGGATCGATGCGACGATCGCCTTTTTCTGACAGTTGGACCAACG
>JBFWWA010000535.1:0-3984 GCA_050246455.1 Planctomycetaceae bacterium | reverse complement strand
TACTTCCCGCTGTTCATCGCGGCGCCGCAGACAACTCTCGCCAGTGCCTCAACGGCTACGGCTTTGCCCGCCGCATCGTCAACGACGGAGAGCGTTACCACGACCGACGGGAATTCGAAGCGCGAGAGCTCGAGGACGGAGCTCGACACCGACGAATTTGAAAGCAGTGCCGCTCCGGCCGCGAACGTCGATGATTACTTCACGTCGTTCAGCCAGAGCTCATCGCTCAACATGCTTTCGCTGGAGCTCAATCGTTCGTAATTCCAGGTGAAGTCTGAACGGGCCGGTGTGCACAAATGCACCGGCCCGTTTTTTTGTCGACGGGAATCCCGCAGCGCCGTTCGGCCTCGCCCGATCCCGGTTAAAACGGCGCCAGGTGCAGTCAGCCGCTTCAGTCCCCCCTGACCGCACAACGACTCCTTGCTGCTCATCTAGCAGCCTGCGGCGCGTCTCTTGTCGGCGTTCGGGAGGCCCGCTAACTTGAGCAGGGGACGATTCTCATCAACGATTTTACCGCTGCTATGACCTCAACCGGCCGTAAGTCCGACTCAAAACCTGCTCCTGCCCTGGCCACACGGGTCCGATTGCCCCCCCGTCGCTGGTTTCGAAATGCCGGGTTCCTCTCGTGCCTCGTCGCAGTAGCGCTCATCGCATTCAGCGCGACGCTTCCGTGGAAGGGGAGCGGGCCGCTCAGCTCGACCGGATCGTTGAACGCCGAGTGGTATCTGTACCTCATCGCAATTCAGTTCGTCTCAATGGGCATCCTGCTGGCGACCTGCGGCGTGCCGCATCGCTGGCCGGGACGGCTGGCATTCATTGCATCGAACGTTGCGCTGTTCGCAGTCGCAATGCTTGTCTCTCAGTTTTTGCTGAAGACTGCGCTGTTTCATACGGCGCAGGTATCGGTCCGTGTGGCCATCGCCGTCGCCTGGCTTCTGGCCATTGTCGGCATCCCGTTTGTCGCGATGGGAATCGCGCGGCGAAGACGAAGCCGTGATTCTCAACCCTTCACGTTCGGCAAGGTCTGGTTTGCAGCGATGATCTTCCTCATCACGGCCGAACCGGTGGCCTTGGTCGCCGAGCGGGTCGAAATGGCGCGGGATCAGCTCAGGTTTCCCAAGGGATTATCTGCTTCAGATCAGAAGGAGCTGCGAATTGTCGCGGTCGGCGAATCGACGATGGCGGGTTTTCCGTACAACGAGCGGTTCGGCATCGCCGAAGTGGCGGCGTGGCGGCTTCGGGAGATGTATCCCGACCGGAGCGTCGTCATCGAGAATCTCGCAAAGGACGGACTCAATCTGAAAAAGGCGATGCAGGCGCTCGAAGACATCACCGTCCGACCCGATCTCCTGATTCTCTACAGCGGCCATAACGAATTCTTCTACGATCTTGACGAATTCTGGAACGACGTCGATTTCAAATGGGAGCGGTTCGACGGATTGCTTTCCCGGTCGCCGATGTTTCGGCTGTTTGATCGAAGGCTGTTGAGCGGCGAAGTGCAGCGCGACCTCGAGGGGGGTTACTCGCGCGGCCTCGTCGATCGCAACATCGCGACCGACAAAGCCCTCGTGGTTCGACTCGAGCGCTTTCGAAACCAGCTCGAACAACTGGCCGCCTGGTGCCAGAGTGAGAAGATTCCCACGGTCTGGTTCATTCCGGCCGGGTCCGAGTCCGACTTCGAGCCGAGCCGATCTTTCCTCGACCACACACCGACCGAATCCGAACGGAAAGAAATTGAAGCCGCGGCCGAAGAAGGTCGCCGGCTCGAGAAAGCCGGCGAGTTCCGAAAAGCGGCCGACGTCTACCAGAAAATGCTCGCACGCTACCCGAATTTCGCGGAGTTCGAGTTCCGGCTCGCGGAATGCCTCATCGCCATGAAAGACTACCCTGGCGCGGCAAAGTTCTACGCATCAGCTCTCGAGCACGACGGCCAGCCGATTCGCATGACCACTCCGTACCGGGAGCAGGTGCGCGAAGTGGCGGCGCGGTTCCAGATCCCGATTGTCGACGTCGCGGAAGTACTGAGGCCGAGATCGGCCCATGGAATTCTCGACCGGAGCCTGTTCGTCGATTACGTCCACCCCAACCTGCGGAGCTATTTCGCGCTGGGGATGTCGGCCGTCGACACCATTCGCAAATCCGGATTGCTGGAAGCGGAGTTCGGACCACCTGCACAAACTTCGGACGCGCGCTTTGCGGACGCGGTGAAATCGGTCGGTCTCACAGCGGCCGATCTCGCGAAGGCCTATCTGCGAGTCGCCGAGGCCGACAAGACGCAACAAAAGCTCAGGTATGAAAGTTCCCGGCTCCAACGAGAGAGCGAACAATACCGGGAATGGAGCCGCGGGCTCTCGAACGGGACGATTCAACCGGGCGAGGCGGGAACGGAATCATTGCATTGATTCTCAAGTCGGGCGTATCGAGCCCCGAACGCATCAACTATAATCGAATGTGCGGGCACTGACCGATTCAATAGATTCCAGGGAGTTGGGGAAACGTGCCGAGGTCTCAGAAAGTTTTCGATACCGAACGAAACGGCGGAATACTGATTGTCAGCCCGAGACGAGATTCGCTGGACGTTCAGGAGTCGGACCTGCGAAACGAAATCGAATCGCTCCACAAAATCCTTGACGAACCGGGGATGATCAATCTGGTGGTCGACCTCGGAACAGCCCCGCACTTCGGCTCGCTGATCATCGGCGCCATCATGGCGCTTTGCAAAAAAGCGCACGATCGCGGCGGCCGCTCAGCGTTCTGCAATGCCTCGCCGGGAATGCTGGATGCCATGCAGATCATGAAAATCGATTCGGTCATGCCGTACTTCCGTACGCGCGACCAGGCTCTTTCGTCGATCAATCAGCCGGCTTGATCGAGATTCGCTGAAAGGATCCCCGTTGTGGATTACCGGAGAGTCGCGCGGTATTTCATCTTCCCGGCCGTCGCAGCACTGCTCAGCGGACTGATCCTCGGCAATAGCGCACGGCGCACTTCGGAACTGACTTCGGAACTGAACGCGGAAGAGACGTCACCGCGACCGATCGAGCTCGTGCAGAACAGCGGGAAAGCCGCGCTGAAGTTGCAGGGAGAATGGGGGACGCTCAGCGGCCGTTTCATTTATGACGGCCCCATTCCGGAACCGGTACCGATCTCCGTCAACAAGGACGAAGAGTATTGCTCGAAGGACAAGCCCTACGACGAGTCGCTCATCGTCAATAAAGAGAACTCGGGCATTGCCAACGTTGTGGTGAGGCTCGAAGTCAAAACGGGCGACAAGATTCCAGTGCACGACAGCTACCGCGAGAGCGCAACCGCGCGCGTCCCGCTCGACAACAAGTCCTGCCGCTTCGTTCCGCACGTCTGCCTGCTGCGGACCACGCAAACCCTCGTCATCACGAACAGCGACGACGTCAGCCACAACACCGCGGCTTATCTCGATCGGAACGATCCGTTCAACGAAGTGACCGCCGTCAGGCAGTCGACGGAAAAGACCATCGCGCGTCCCGAACGAATGCCGGCGAAAGTCAACTGCTCAATCCATCCCTGGATGGCGGGCTGGCTCGTGGTGAGCGATCATCCCTACGCCGCCGTCAGTGATCCTGACGGCCGGTTCCAGATCGAGAATCTTCCCGCTGGTGAATGGACGTTTCAGGTCTGGCAGGAAAAGGGGGGGTGGATTCGCAAAGCAAAGCAGGAGGGCAAGCCGGTCGAATGGAAGCGGGGCCGCGTGACGATCAAGATCGAGCCCGGCAAGAATTCCCTCGGTGAGATCCGCCTTTCTCCCGACGCCTTCACGGGCGAGGAATAGGTTCGCGATTCGGACCCCGTCGTTCACGCGGTCACTCAGCGGTGCGTGGCCCGGCGCACGATGTGTGGCTCCGGCCGCTCAATTCAGAATCTCGTCCCCGACGTAAAACCGTACGATTCACGTCGCGAAGATCTCTTCGAGAGTTTTACGCATCACCTTCGGATCGGGATCGACTCCGG
>JBFWWA010000534.1:0-3985 GCA_050246455.1 Planctomycetaceae bacterium | reverse complement strand
GCACCGATGACGGGCACAACTATCACAACATCCCGAGCCGTGCTTCGGAACCGGGACGCGGCTGGGTCGAGGTTCTCTCGAGTGAACTGAGCCCGAAGGCGCTCATTGCCGCGATGGAGGCGGGACGCTTCTACGCATCGTCCGGCGTCAAACTGAGCAAGGTTGTTTCGTCGACCCGCGGGCTTGAAGTGGAGATCGCGTCCGAACCCGGCGTCGAGTACACCGTCGATTTCATCGGCACCCGGAAAGGGTTCGACCCCAAAAGCGAGCCGGTGCTCGATAAGGACGGTAAGGAAATGGAAACCACCCGCAAGTACAGCGCAGATATCGGCAAGACGTTCGCAACCGTGAGCGGCACGCAGGCCACCTACCAGTTCACCCCCGACGACTTGTACGTCCGTGCGGTCATCACCTCGTCCAAAAAGCATCCGAACCCGTCGCAGCCGGGCGAGTTTGAACGAGCCTGGGCGCAGCCGGTTCTCGGTCCCGCCGCTCCCAAAGGTGAATGATCTCTCGCGGTACTTTCGCGCTGCTGGTCCCAACAAGTGCGATCGGTGGGCGTGAATCGATCGTCCCAACTTCTGAAGCGCGTCGCATATGCCGGCCTGGGAATTCTGGATCGACGTCGGTGGAACTTTTACCGACTGCCTCGCTCGATCTCCGGAGAACCGGCTTCTGCCGTGCAAGGTTCTCAGTTCCGGTGTGACGAAGGGGCGAATCGATCGAGTATTGGAAACCGATCAATTCTGCGACCTCTCGCGCACCGGCGATGCCGCCGATTTCTGGCGCGGGTACGGCATTCGAATCGTCGATGAGACCGGCGAGACGCTCCACACCGGCGAAATCTTCGAATTCGACAATTCCAGCGGTCTGTTCCGCATCCATGGGGTGCCGCCGGAACCGCTGCGGCCGGGAATGCGCTACGAGCTCTTTTCGAGCGAGGAAGCTCCCCTGCTGGCAATTCGCCGCGTTCTCGGTCTCCGGCTCGATGACGCAATTCCGGATCTCACCGTCAAGCTCGGCACGACGCGCGGCACGAACGCACTGCTGACACGAAACGGCGCGCGGACCGCGTTCGTTACGACGCGCGGCTTCGCGGATGTTCTCATAATCGCCAATCAGGACCGCCCGCGGTTGTTCGACCTCGCAATCAAGAAGCCGGAGCCGCTGTTTGAACGCGTGGTCGAAATCAACGAGCGGCTCGATGCATCGGGCAATGTGCTCATGGCACCGGAAGTGTCGCGCGTCCGGGCGCAGCTTTCGGAACTGCGAGCGGCGGGAATTGATTCCATCGCAATCTGCCTGCTGCATTCCTTCGCGAACCCGACGCACGAAGAACTCGTTGCCAAGGCTGCGCGCGATGCGGGATTCTCGGAAATCAGCGTTTCCAGCAGACTTTCCCCGTTGATCAAGATCGTCTCGCGCGGCGATACAACCGTGCTCGACGCCTATCTCAATCCGATCCTGCGCAATTACGTCTCGAGCATTCGCTCGAAACTCGGAACGAGCCGTCTGCAGATCATGACGTCGGCCGGCGGACTCGTTGATGCCGATCGTTTCGTCGGGAAAGACAGCATCCTCTCCGGGCCCGCCGGCGGTGTCGTCGGATTCTCCCGCGTGGCGATGCGTGCCGGTTATCGCAAGTCGATCGGCTTCGACATGGGTGGAACAAGCACCGACGTCTCCCGCTTCGACGGCCGGTATGAGTACGAGTTCGAGACGAAAAAGGCCGGGGTGCGCGTCGTCTCGCCGATGCTCGCCATCGAAACCGTCGCAGCCGGCGGCGGCAGCATTTGCGGATTCGACGGCGTCAAACTCCACGTCGGCCCCGCAAGTGCCGGTGCGGATCCCGGCCCTGCGTGTTACGGACGCGGGGGGCCCCTCACGGTCACCGATGTGAATCTGTACCTGGGCCGAATCCTGCCGGAACGCTTTCCGTTCGCTCTCGATCGCGGGGCAGTCGAACGCCGTCTGCAGTCTCTCTGCACCGAAATCGCACGTTCTCCGCTCGGTCGAAACTATTCGCCAGTGGAACTGGCCACCGGCTTCGTGCAGATTGCCGATGCGAACATGGTGCGGGCCATTCGGAATATTTCCGTCGCCCGTGGGTACGACCCGCGAGAATACGCGCTCGTGACGTTCGGCGGCGCGGGGGGGCAGCATGCCTGTGGAGTGGCCCGCGCGCTCGGCATCGACCAGATCCTGCTCCATCCTTACGCGGGAATTCTGAGCGCTTACGGCATCGGCCTGGCGGACGTCCGCCGCTTCGGCGAACGCGCGGTTCTGAAACCGTACAATTCCGAGACCCTCGCCGCACTTGATGACACCTTCGCCGAAATGGAAGCACGTGCCGCCGCGGAAGTGCGCGAAGAAGGAATTGCAGCCGAACAGTTGCAAACTCCGATCCGGTCGCTCGATCTGCGCTACCGCGGCGTCGAATCGACGATCAACGTGGAGCGTCCGACGAACGGCGACTACGCAGCACGTTACGAAGAGCTTCACGAACAGCTCTTCGGTTATCGGCACCGCAATCGATCCATCGAAATTGTCGCGGCCCGCGTTGAAGTCGTCGGGACAATCCCGAGTCCAGAGGAATCGTTCTCGGACGTCGTCGATCGCTCACCCCGGCCAAGCTCCACAACCACCACGTACTTCGAGGGTTCTCCCGTCACGACCGCAGTCTTCGATCGGAAGGAACTGCAACCGGGCGATCGATTCGCCGGGCCGGCCATTCTATGTGAGCCGACATCAACAATCGTCGTCGAGCCGGGCTTCGAGGCGCGCGTGCTGGCGGCCGGCGAAGTTCTTCTGAGCCGTGCAGAAGCGAATCCGGGCAAGGCCGGACCACCGAAGAACGCAAACGTTTCCTCAGTGGTCGATCCGGTGCAGCTGGAGATTTTCAACAACCTCTTCGCCGCAATCGCGGAGCAGATGGGAATTACGCTGCAGCGAACCAGCTGTTCAACGAACGTCAAAGAGAGACTCGATTTCAGCTGTGCGGTCTTCGCAGCGAACGGCGATCTTGTCGTCAATGCCCCCCACATCCCGGTTCACCTCGGCGCGATGGGCGAAACCGTCAAGCGGATCATTGCCGACAATCCCGATCTCGCCGCGGGCGACGTCTATGTGACGAATGATCCGTATCGCGGCGGCTCGCATCTGCCGGATGTGACGGTCATCACCCCGGTGCACGACTCGGCATCGGGACGGTTGATCTTCTTCACGGCAAGCCGCGCGCATCACGCGGAAATCGGCGGAATTGTGCCGGGAAGCATGCCGCCGTTTTCGAAGACTCTCGCCCAAGAGGGGGTGCTCATCCGCAACTTCAAGCTCGTCGATCGTGGCCAATCGCGCGAAGAAGAGCTTCGGGCACTCCTCGCGAACGCCCCCTACCCTTCCCGCGCGGTTGCCGACAATCTCGCCGACACCGCGGCGCAGGTGGCAGCCAACAATGTCGGCGTCCGCCAGCTCGGCGAACTGGTCGAACGCTATTCAATCGACGTCGTGCAGGCGTACATGCGATACATCCAGGAGGCGGCCGCCGCGAAAATGCGGCTCGCGCTCGCGCGGATTCCCGACGGGCGATATCAACGAATCGATCACCTCGACGATGGCTCCCCGATCGCTGTTTCGATCTCGATTTCCGGCGAAAACGCAACGGTCGATTTCTCCGGCACCGGGCCGGTGCTCGCGTCGAATCTCAATGCGAACCGTGCGATTGTGACCGCAGCGGTACTCTACGTTTTCCGCTGTCTCATCAATGAAGATATTCCGCTCAACAGCGGCGTCCTGGAACCGGTCGAGATTCGGCTGCCGGAATGCCTGCTCAATCCCCGCGCGAATGACGATCCCTCAAAATCGCCGGCGGTCGTCGGTGGCAACGTGGAAACTTCGCAGCGCGTCGTCGATGTTCTGCTCGGCGCACTGGGTCTCGCCGCGGCTAGCCAGGGAACTATGAACAATCTCACATTCGGCGATTCCTCCT
>JBFWWA010000533.1:0-4006 GCA_050246455.1 Planctomycetaceae bacterium | reverse complement strand
ACTTCCGGCAGGCGTCCGCTTCCGCATCGGAAACCTGGGTCGATTCGTAATAGAGCGCCGACTGGCTGAGTCGTTCCTTGAAGACGCCGGTGGCATGGAGCAGGTCGTCGGGAATGATGGCATTGAACATTCCCATGCACCCTTCATCGAAGACCCCCATGATCGCCTTATTGGACTTGAGCTCGCTCGCGAGCGCTTCGCCGAGCTTTCGTTCCTTGGAGCCGACGCGCGCCTTGCTGAACGGGATGACGTGCTTCGTCTTGTGGCTGCACTTGCCGGTGTGCAGCCATTTGCGGAGGCGGCTGGTGAAGTAATCGTCGGTGAAGTTCTCGCTCCAGAGCGTCGAGTATTTCACTCCTGCTTTTGTGAGCGAGCCGTTGAGATTCAGCATGCCGACGAGTCCCGGCCAGGTACCCGACCAGTTCGCGACGGTGAGGATCGGTCCCTTGTGCGTCGTCAGTCCGCTGAGGACATGATGCGAGTACTGCCAGACCGCTTCGGCGACGATGAGGGGCGCCTTCGGATCGAGCTCACGGAAGACCTGCATCCCCTGATGCTGCGAAGCGATGAAGCCGTGCTCAACTTCCGGATCAAACGCATGGCCGCGAACGACCTCGTAACCTTCCGCTGTGATGGCGGCGGCCAGCGCATCTTCCAGTTCCTTCTGCGCCTTCCAGCAGTTTCGGTTGGCAGAAAGACGGAGATCGCCGCTCGCGACGAGGTAGACCTGCTTTTTCTTGAGCTTTGGTTTGGCCGCGCCGTTGGACTTTGCGGTTTTCGACATGATGCGCTGTTCCTGATGCGAGTGGATCGATTTTTGACGGCAGATGCCCGCCGGGTGCTGCCGACGGGCTTGATAACATCGATGGGGGATATTGCAAGTTAGAATGATACGAGCATGTCGGCCAGCTTACGATAACGGCGATAGATTTCTTCATATTTGCCGGTTGCCGCCGGGTCGGGATTTACGAGTTGCGATTCGCGGCCCGGTCGTTCACCCGCCAGGGCGGCGATGGCTTCCGACGCGGTTGCGAATCCCGATTTCTCTTTTCCGGCCGCCAGAACTCCCAGAATGGCCGCGCCGAGTGCCGGTCCTTGTTTCGAGGGATGAACCGCGACCACCTCGCCGAGGACGTCGGCATAAACCTGAACGACAAGCGGATTGTGATGAGGCAGGCCGCCTGTCGCGACGAACTTCCTGACCGGCACTCCGTTCTCGCGCAGCAGCTCGACAATCCAGCGGAGCCCAAACGCTGAAGCCTCGAGCAGCGCGCGATAGAGATGATGCGGCCCGTGATTGAGCGAGAGCCCGACAAACGCACCGCGGAGCGACCCATCCATCAACGGCGTGCGGCAGCCGTTGAACCAGTCCATGCAGAGAACGCCGTCCGCTCCCGGGGGGAGTGCAGCCGCTTTCTCGGCAAGCGTTTTGAAGTCGGCCTGCCCGACCGTGCGGCGCAGCCAGTCGAATGCGTCTCCGACGGCCGCCTGTCCCGTTTCGTATCCGTAGAAGCCGGGCAGAATCCCTCCTTCAACCACACCGGCAACGCCGGGAACAATTCGCTCTTCGTTCGCGTTGAGCATGTGGCAGCTGCTGGTGCCGAGCACCATCACGAATGTTCCCGCATCGGCGGCACCGGCTCCCGGCACTCCCGCATGCGCATCGATCGTTGCAGCGCTCACTGGAATTCCTTCCGGCAGTCCCAGTGTTTTCGCGGCGTTCACACTCAACGTTCCCGCGGCTTCACCCGGAGCAAGCGATCGCCCCGGCATTTTCCTGGCGACGACATCGGCCATCTTGGGATGAAGTGCGGCGAAGAATTCGCGCGACGGATAACCTTCCGCCCCGTTCCACATCGCCTTATAACCTGCCTGACAGGTCGAGCGCGGAAGGCTCGCGGCCTCTCCGCCGACCAGTTGCCAGACGAACCAGTCTCCCGCTTCGAGCCAGACTTCCGCGGCGTCATAAACGTGCGGAGCCGCTTCGAGCGTTTCGAGGATTTTCGGGAAGAACCATTCGAGGCCGATGATCCCACCGTAACGGTCGAGCCATTTTTCTTTTCGCGAGCGCGCGAGCTCGTTGATCTTGTCGGTCTGCGAATGCGCGCCGTGATGCTTCCACAGCTTCGGCCAGGCGTATTTTTCGGACTTGAGCGTTTCGACGAGGCAGAGCGGGGTGCCGTCGTTCTTCGCGGGGAGCATCGTGCAGCTCGTAAAATCGACGCCGATGCCGATCACTTCGCTGCCGGCAAGCTTTGCTGCGTCGAGCGCTCCGCGCACCGCTTCACCCGCGCTTTCCAGCCAGTCGCCCGGGTGCTGCAGAGCGAATTCGGGTGGCAGCTTCTCGCCGGTGCCGGGGAGTGTTTCGGTGATCTGCCCATGCTTGTATTTGGAGACCGCCGATCCCCGTTCATTTCCGTCGAGGTCAACGAGGAGCGCCCGGACCGATTCGGTTCCGAAGTCGAGACCGAGCGCGATTTTTGCGGATTTCGTCATCGATTACTCCATGAAGAACGTCCGGCAGACCTGCCGGACGCATTCCTGCGACTGCTCGCCTCAGGACGCTGGATGTGCCGGAAGGGAACGATCGGCGGCCCCCGGCAGTGCGAGCTGTAACGAATATTCCGAAGCTAGCGATCCGGTGCAAGTGCTCGCAAGTATTTATTGGGGTACCTGGCATGCATGATCGTTCCCATCGCCATGTCGCTTTCTGGAAACATGGCGGGTCCGTGGTTCCGGTTTGACCGGACTGATGTCGTGTCCTAGCTTTCAGTTCAGGATTTACCATTGGGATTCCGCGCTGGAATTCCGCGCCTCGAGCGGCTCCTGGCCGAACGGGTTCGCGGAACTTCTGGCCGGTCCGTGACCGCCGTGCGATCGAATGAAGCCGGAACGTCCGTTTCGGAGGGAATCGCAGCAGTCGCGGCGTCCATGACGACCCTCGCATAGACACCAAAGCGACAAAGCGACACTAACGACAATGGCGGACGCGAAAGCCAAGCTTTCACCGGCGGAGTTCCTTGCGGCCCTCAAGGGACGTGAGGCCCCTGCGCGGCATACACCCCCCGCGACTTCCGAAGATCCGCTCGACGGTCTCGATTTCTCGGACCTCAACGACGCGTCCGCCGGAAATGATGCTCAATCCGAAGTGCTTGATGACGGTTCCGGCGAGGAAGCGTCCAGCCGACGTTCCTCCGCCCGCAAATCGACGGCACCGCCGGTCAAGAACAATGCCCGGCTCTCGGAACTCTTCGACCGCGTCAACTCGCTCCTTGGCGGCAAGGGGGCCGACGGCAGTGAAACGTTCCGGCCGGCCTGTCCCGAAACGCTGGATCAGACCGGTCTGACCGGCGACGACGTCGAGCGCCTTGTCCTCAAATTCATGCTCGCGAAGGGAACGGCCCCCGGCCGCGCAATCTGCAATCAGATCCGCCTGCCGTTCCAGATCGTCGAGCCGATGCTCAAGCAGCTGAAGCAGGAGCAGATTCTCGCCTTCAAGGGCGCGGCGGAAATGGGAGACTACGAGTACGCCATCACCGACTACGGCCGCGACCGCGCACGCCGTTATGCGGAAGAATGCACGTACTTCGGCTCCGCACCGGTCACGCTCCCCGACTATCTCAAGGCGATGGCCGCGCAGAGCATCGCCAAGCAGGAAGCGACCGAAGAAGATCTGCACAAAGGTTTCTCCGATCTGATCATGAGCATGAAGATGCTCGAACGGCTCGGACCGGCGATCAACTCCGGCCGCGGCATGTTCCTCTTCGGCGAACCCGGCAACGGAAAAACGAGCATTGCGGAGCGCGTCACGCGCTGCTTCGGCTCGACTATCTGGATTCCGCGTACGCTCGGCATCGACGGCGACATCATCCGCCTCTATGACCCGGGAATTCACGACGCGGTCGCCGAAAATGCGGAAGAAGGAATTCTGAATCTCTCCGGTATCGATAAGCGGTGGGTCCAGATCGTCCGCCCCACGATTATCGCGGGGGGTGCACTGACGATG
>JBFWWA010000532.1:0-4010 GCA_050246455.1 Planctomycetaceae bacterium | reverse complement strand
GCTCCGAATACGGACGTTCGGATGGGCGTGCTTATCGAAGCGTTGCCGCGAAGCGGAGGCGGACGTAATCGACGGTCCATTTCCCGTCGGCATCGCACAGCTTCGGTCGGAGCGCTTCCTGCACTTCCGCGAGGAACGGCGCGCGCTCCTGTTCGGGGAGCGCCTTCGTGAAGGTCTCGCCGAACGTCTCGAGCCAGTCGATGACATTGCCGGGAATGGGCGTGGGGCGTGGAAAAAGTTCGATGTGCCGGACCTCGAAGCCCTTCGCTTCGAGCTTCGTGCGGTATTCGTCGGGAGTCGGAAAGTACCACGGATTGATGGATGCCGCATCGAAGCCGCGCCGCGCGAGCGCTGTGGTGAGCGCGCCGACCACCGCGGCCACGTTCGTCGAGCCGCCGAACTCGCCGACGAATCGCCCGCCGGGTCGGAGCCCCCGCGCCACGCCGGCGATGACATCATCCGGCCGCTTGATCCAGTGCAGCACCGCGTTACTGAAGACGGCATCGAATTCACGATTGAAGGGAAGTGCCGTCGCATCGACGACGCGCGCATCAAGCCCGCGGGCTTTCGCCGCTTCGATCTGGTCTGCACTCGCATCGACACCGACAACATCGCAACCGAGCGCCTGCAGCTTCGCGGTCAGCACGCCATCGCCGCATCCGAGATCGAGAATCCGCTCCCCCGGTTTCGGGTCGAGCAGCTCGACGACCGGCATCCCCAGTTCCGCCACAAACCCGGCATTGCGGGCATAACGATTCGGATCCCAGTGCTGTTCTGCCATGCGGGCCGCCGGTTTTCAATTTCGTTCGTTTCGAGGTCAGGTATACGCCCGGAGTGGAGCGGGTGTTCTGCTGGCGAGACACTCACGAGCGTTCGAAGGTTCATTCTTTCTGGGAGTTGAATTCACTCGCGAATCCAGCCCCGGAGGGGCGGCACATTCCTAGCCGGGCGGCGCAAGCCCCCGGAAACGGTCGCGTCCCCATCTTCCAAAGCCCCGGAGGGGCGGCATAGCCTTTATTCGAGGAACGCCTCGTCGAATTCAATGCCGTGTTTCCTGAGAAGCGCGGACAGTTCCGAACGGAACGGCTCGTTCGCATGATGCGACTCCTGATCGCGAATGTACTCCGCAACGCGCAGCACCTGCGACTGGCTGACGCTGAAAGCCGCATAACCTTCCTGCCAGCCGGATTTGTGAACGCGAAATCGAGTTTCGTTGAGCCATTTTGAGGAGTTCGATTTGATCCGTCGAACGAGATCGGCGACGGATATTGTCGGCGGAATTCGAAGGAGCAGATGAACGTGGTCGTCGACGCCGCCGATCTGGATGGCATCGGCGTCTTTCTCTGAGATGATTCCGGCGATGTAGCGGAACGTTTCGTCGCGGATCGGTTTGCCGAGCAGCGGTAGCCGGTTCTTTGTGCTGAAGACGATGTGGTAGAGAAGCTTCGTGTAGGTCGAAGGCATGCGGCGCGCCTCACGAAAGGCTATGTCGCCCCTCCGGGGCTTTCGATTCTCAACGACGAATTGTGAACCGGGGGCTCGCGCCGCCCGGCGAGGGATGTATCGCCCCTTCGGGGCTAAGTTACGAATACGACGACGCCACCAGTGCGCGCGACATCGGCCGATCGCAATTCAGCGTTCGCCAAAACCTACGCGATGTGCTTGAGGAAGCTCACGCGGCCGGTGGGGACCCATTCAACGACGAAGATGTTGCCTGCCTTGTCGAAGCATGCGTCGTGCGGGTGGAGGAACTTGCCGTCGACCCACTGGCTCGGCTCGCCGCGGAGCTTGAAGCCGTCGAGGACTTTCTTGGTCCACTCGGCGTCGTAACCGAGGTGCGCGATGACCTTGTTGTCCTTATCGAACAGGCTCACGCGGGCGTGCAGGTCGGGAATGAGGAGCACTTCGCCTCGAATGTCGAAGTGTGCGGGGAAGCTGACGTCGGTATTGAACGAGAGGTGATTGCCGTCGAGCGTGAAGTATTGCAGCCGGGCATTCGCGCGGTCCGCGACGACGAGCGACGGCTCACGGCCGGGGCGGTTGTCGAGCCAGAGGCCGTGCGGTGTCTTCATCTTGCCCGGCTCGGTTCCTTCGCCGCCCCAGGTCCGGACCCACTTCGCCTCTTTGTCGTATTGATGGATGTAGTGCGAGCCGTAACCGTCGCCGATGTAGAAACCGCCGTCCGGACCGAAGGCGACGTTCGTCGGGCTGTATTTCACCGCCGGATCGTTGTAGACACCGGCTTCGGGAGGACGTCCCTTCACCCAGAGCTGCTCACCCTTGAGATTCGCTTTGGCGACGACGCCGTTCTTGACGTCGGAAAGGTACAGGAACTCTTCATTCCCTTCCTTGCGGATGTCGATGCCGTGCCCGCCGCCGTGATATTCCTTTCCGAACGAGCGGACGAACTTCCCTTCGGCGTCGAAGACGGCGATGGCATCCATCGGGTCTTTGGCATTCGAGCGGTGCTTGATGTAGACCAGCCCGGCCTCATCGACCGCCACGCCGTGGGTTTCCCCCCAGACAATGTGCGATGGCAGCTGTCCCCAGCCGTGCTGCACCTCGTATTGAAACGCTCCGGTTCCGAGCACGGGCTTCGCCGTGCCGGCCTTGTCGGTTGCGCCGACGATGGTCGGACCGACGGCGGCAGCGACAGCGGCCGCTCCTGCCTGCTTCATAAAGGCCCTTCGAGTGGTGTGCTTGCGACGGGGAGGGCGGGAATCGTGAGCGGCCATAGCCGAAGCTTTCGCGAAACAGGTTGGGAAAAGAAGGCGAGTTGGGACGGGTCCATCATAACCCCCGTCACGGCCGATTCACAATCGGGCGAATTTCAGATTTTGCACTCCCAAGCGGGCCTGCCGGCAACTCCCCGTTCGATCCCGACGCAGCGGTTCGGGCCCCGCAGAAGCCGCATTTACCCCCCTCCTCTCAGTTGCTATAACTCCGCCCCGCTGAAGGGGGCAAGCGGCTGTTCGCCAACGGAGCAGCCGCGTCCGACACGGGGGATATCGGCCGGACTTCAAGCAACGAGCCGGCATCCGCCGCGCCGACGAAAACCTGCTCTGAGGTTCGAGGGGAGCCGCGGAACGGACTCATGCTGTTCAACTCGCATGTCTTTCTCTTTGCATTCCTGCCGGTGACGCTCCTCGTCTACTTCGTCCTCGGCGGGGCGGGGAAACGGCAGCTGGCCCTCGCCTGGGTCACCGCGACTTCGCTCGTCTTCTACGGCTGGTTCGAGCCGAAGAATCTGCTGCTCATCGGCTGCTCGATGATCTGCAACTACGCGCTCGGCTGCGTCCTCTGCTCGGAACGCGTGACGCTCCGGCTCAGGCAGGTTCTGCTCGGCGGTGGAATCGCCGCGAACATCGTGCTCCTCGGCTACTACAAGTACTTCAGTTTCTTTGTCGAAAACCTCAACAGCTTCGCCGGGACCGCGTACGCGGTGGTGCCGCTCGCGCTGCCGCTCGGCATATCGTTCTTCACGTTCCAGCAGTTGTCGTATCTCATTGATGCCTACCGGGGCGAAACGCGCGAACACAACTTTCTGCACTACTGCCTGTTCGTGACATTCTTCCCGCATCTCATCGCCGGGCCGCTGGTGCATCACGGCGAGATGCTGCCGCAGTTCACCCGCGATTCGACCTTCCGCCCGAAACGCAGACACATCGAGGTCGGCCTGACGATCTTCTTCATCGGCCTGTTCAAGAAAGTCGTCATCGCCGACGCGATTGCGGAGCATGCATCCCCGGTCTTCGCAGCGGCGGAAGCCGGCGTGCATCTCACGTTCCTCGAAGCGTGGTGCGGTGCAATTGCCTATACGCTGCAGCTCTACTTCGATTTCTCCGCCTATTCCGATATGGCGATCGGCCTCGCAAGGCTCTTCGGCGTGCGGCTGCCGCTCAATTTCCATTCTCCGTACAAAGCGACGAACATCATCGATTTCTGGCGGCGCTGGCATATGACTCTCTCGCGGTTCCTGCGTGACTATCTCTACATTCCGCTCGGCGGAG
>JBFWWA010000531.1:0-4018 GCA_050246455.1 Planctomycetaceae bacterium | reverse complement strand
ATGCTCGGAGTGAAGGGAACAGCCGAACCGAACGACGTCGCCCGCGACTGCCTCTCCCGCGCCAAGGGGGACAAGGTCCACGCGATCCGGCTTTACATGCTCGACACCGGCGTCGACCTGCACGAAGCCCAGCGCGCGATCGAAACCAACATGTCGCTCGGCTGGTAAGTGCCGATTCGAGGGGTGGCCCAGACGCCCCCGCGTCCGGGCGACGAAGTCACACGTGGCTTCGACAATCGTCTGAACGTTGCGATTCCTGCCGACCCGTTGAATTTGAGCAGTCACCTGCCTTCCCGGCTCGTCCCGTCGAGCAGGGACTTCGTTACTTCGCCAGCTGTTGCGCCACTAAATCAGCCGTCAGGGGTTCGTCCCGGAGTTGGATCGAGGCGCCGGCCGCCGCGTACGCGGCATTCAGCGGCTTCCGTTCCGCTTCGGAAATCTCCTTGAGCCCTGCGACGGTGAGCGTCTGTGGAGCGGCGAGCGCTGCCAGGCCAGGCAGGTCGCCGTACTTGAGTGCGCCGGGCAGGAACATGGGATCGGTCGTTGCCGTCACCTTCCCGAAGAGGAAGCTGCGCGCGTCGGCGATCGTCTCCGCGACTTTGTCGCCCGCGAGTCCGGCCGCGAGGAGCGTCCAGGGTCCGGCGTCCCCTGTTCCGACCAGAACGATCTTCTTCGGGGGCGTCTCGTTCGCCGACAGCCCGCCAATGACCGCAAGAATGTCACGGACGCGGTTCGCGACGACGGTCCGGTTGTAGCCGAACGTGTAGCCGTCGTAGTTCTGATCGACTTTCGGATACGCCGGCTCCTTTCCCGGCTCAACGAACTCGCCGGTGAGAAAGAGGTCGGCCGACAGAACGACATGCCCCGCATCGACGAGTTTCCGGACCGGCGCGGTCGGCTGGCCGTCCTCACCGAACAGATGCGATTTCCCCGCGCCGTCAAGCCAGACCACCGCGGTGCCGGAAGTGCTCGTCTTCGGCGGGGCCAAAGAGACGAACGGCACCCGCTCTTTCCCGGCGCGCCTCGTCACGGTCCCTTTGGTCAGCACGACTCCGGGCGCCAGATCCGAGGTGCGGCTCGAAATGGAGAGTTCATCTTTCCCCGGCATCTGATCGTCGAGCAGGACGCGCGCCGCTGCCCCGACGACGCGTCGGTACTCCGCGAGCTGATCGGCGTTGGCCGGAATCAGCGCTTCAAATTGCTTTGACGCGACCTCGGTCAGGTGCTTTCGCAACCCCTCGACCGGAACGGAGTCTTTCGGCAACGGATGATCGGCATCGAAGACCGAGAGATCCTTCGGGTCGACCGGCCAGAAGTCTTCCTCGCTGACGGGGGCGCTTGCGCCGAGGGCGAGATACGTGTTGAACCAGTTGTACATCATCTCGCGCGCCACGCGGTTGTAGTTGTGACCATACTGCGGATAGACCTTCGCCTGCACGAGATCGCTGCGGCCGTAGAGTCCGTAGATCCGCTTCATTTCGGGGAGCCCGCTCGTCTCGAAATCGATCGTCCAGTCGTTCGCGCCGCTCATTGCGATCGGCTTGGGAGCAAAGAGCGAGGCAATGGTGACGTTGTTGATGCCGATCCGCAGATGCTCGCAGTTCTCGCAGACGCAGCCCCCCTGCATCGCCGTCGAGACCATCACCGCGGGGAACGCGACTTTCGGACGGGGATCGACCGCGCAGAGCATGAAGGTCTGGGTGCCGCCGCCGCTTGATCCGGTCACCCCGATCCGTTCCGGATCGACGTCCGGCAGGGAGAGGAGAAAATCGAGCGCGCAGATCGAGTTGAAGG
Organism: Planctomycetaceae bacterium; assembly: GCA_050246455.1. Taxonomy (GTDB): domain Bacteria; phylum Planctomycetota; class Planctomycetia; order Planctomycetales; family Planctomycetaceae; genus CAZVJA01. The sequence goes on along the minus strand of JBFWWA010000531.1, from coordinate 2,224 downwards.
TCTGCAGCCCCATTGCGTTCTGCATGCGCAAACCCGCTTCGACGTCCTTGAAGCCCGCCGCGTGGCCGATCTGCTTACTGTCGGCATTTCCCACCATGTCGTAATGGAACACGACGCAGCCCATCCGCGCGAGCTGCGCCATGCGGGCCTGCAGCGGGTATCGCGCGCCGGAAATGTCGCGCTCGGCCGTGATGTCGATCTGATGGCGTGCTTCCTTATCGCCCGCGTCGTAAAAGCGCCCGTTCTGCCAGTGTCCGTGCGGGCAGAGCACGCCGGCCTTCCTCGCGGGGAGAGTCGTCTTCGTGGGCCGGTACAGGTTGCCGGTGACGTAATGCCCCGGGTGGCTCGCGAAGAAAACCTTCTCGATGGTGTACTCGCCACGGTCGATTTTTCCGTGAATCGTCGGCGTGAGCTCCGCCTTGGGAGGCATCGGCCAGAGTCCGTTGCTGACGAGCAACCGCTCGCGGACGCGCTGCGCTTCGCGTTCCCATTCCTCGCGCGTGGCGGGGGGCTCCCACGGATGATACTTGTCGTTCAGGACGCGAAGCGGGCCGAGGCGCGGATCGCCGATCGTGCTGCCCGGCTCAACGACGCGCGAAACTTCCCGTGCTTTTTCCGAAGCGAAGAGCGAGCTCGCCATGCCGGAAAGGAACAGAATGCCGGCCAGGATCTGCAGCTGACGCCGTGAAGTCCGCATGAAAACTCCTCGTCTTCGTGATGGATGTCGGATGAGTCGGTCGGCTGGCGAGAAAACGGTCGTGCAGGCCCGGTCGGCGGATGCCCAAGGCCAAATCGGGACGCGGTTGCTTCGCAGTGATCGTCGGGTGTGATATCGTTCGCGGGCCGGCGTTTGCGGCAAGCGTGATCCAGCGTATGCTGAACGCGTATCGATTGCAACGACTTCACCCTCGCGCTCGGACCTGACTCGGAGAAGAGTTTAATGATAGTGGGCGGCCGACTCGTAAGCCCGGAAGGCGTTCGTTCCGGGCAGATTCGGATGGAAGGCGAAAGGATCGTCGAAGTCGGCGAACGGATCGGCGTGGCGGATCTGTCGTTCGGCGACGACTGCCTCATCTTCGCCGGCATGGGCGACATCCACATTCACGCGCGCGACGACGTGAGCGAGAAGGAAACGTACAAGGAAGATTTCTCGACCGCATCCGCCGCGGCCGTACACGGCGGCGTGGTGCACGTTGCCGATATGCCGAACAATCCCGCCGCTCCAATCGACGATGCCAGCTATGCGGCGAAGGAAGCGCATCTCAAGTCGCGGAACGTGCCGATCCACATCACGCTCTACGCCGGCATCGGCCCGGGAACAAAGCCCCTTTCAAAAAGCGTCCCGTACAAGGCGTACATGGGGCCGAGCGTGGGGCATCTTTTCTTCCGCACGCTCGCCGAGCTCGATGAAACACTCGCGCACTACCGGGGACAGAACGTCAGCTTCCACTGCGAGGATCCGGAACTGCTCGAAGCGCACAAACAGCAGCCGACGCACGAAGAACGGCGTCCGCCGGTCTGCGAGGTTTCGGCCACCCGGTTTGCCCTCGCGATGATCGAGAAGTACGACCTCACCGGCAAGCTCTGCCATTACTCCGTCGGCGAAGGGCTGCCGCTGATCCGCGACGCGCGCCGCAGGGGGCTGAGAGTTACCTGCGAGGTGACGCCGCACCATCTTCTTTTCGATACCGCGCAGATCGTCGAAGAGAACCACAAAATGATGCAGATGAATCCGCCGCTGCGAAGCCCGGACGATCGTCGCGCGATGCTCGAAGCGCTCCGCGACGGCACGCTCGACTATCTCGCCACTGACCACGCGCCGCATACGCTCGAGGAAAAGGCGCGCGGCGTATCCGGTCAGCCGCATCTCGATACCTACGGCCCGTTCGTCACCTGGCTGATGCAGGCGGAGCGGTTCACGCCTGAGCGGATCGCGGAAGTCTGCTGCGTGAACCCGGGACTGTTCGTAAACCCGTACACGGCGCCGCGGAAGTTCGGACGCATCGAGCCGGGGTATACCGCGTCGCTGACCGTGCTCAATCTTCATCGTCCCTTAACGGTGCGCCGCGAGGATCTGAAGACGAAGTGTGGATGGTCCCCGTTTGAGGGGTTTACATTCCCGGGGTCGGTCGAAGCGGTCTTTGCGGCGGGCGTGCGCGTCGGTTAGAGTGTGGCGCAGCGCCCACCCTGCGGCGCACAACATCCCCCGGGCCATTCGTTGTTC
>JBFWWA010000530.1:0-4031 GCA_050246455.1 Planctomycetaceae bacterium | reverse complement strand
TCGCAATGAACGGGCCGACGGGGCCGAAGGTGTCGGAGCCTTTCGCACGCCACCACTGCACGTCTTTCTTCTGCCAGTCGCGGGCGCTGATGTCATTGCCGCAGGTGATGCCGAAGACGTAGTCGAGCGCTTCCGATTCCGAAACCTTGCGGGCCTTTTTGCCGATCACAATGACCACTTCCGCCTCGTAGTGAATCGGAGCGGCATCCTTCGGCTGCATCACCGGCCCTTCGTGGACCTGCAGTGACGACGTGAGTTTGAAGAAGGGCTCAGGGGTGGCGGGAACCGGCTTATCGCCCAGGTGATCCTTGTAGTTCCCGGCGAGCGCGAGGACTTTCGAGGGGTTCGTCGGCGTCAGGAGTTTCACATCGCGGAGCGCGTAAGTTTGCGAGCCGGGCTTCCACTCGCCGAAGATGTCGCCGTCGATCTTGCGGACTTTGTCCCCTTCGAGGATGCCATAGCTCGCAGTTCCTCCGACATCAAAGCGCAGGAACTTCGCGGGGCCCGGCTTCTTTTCGGCGGCCGAGGAATCGACGACAGCCAGAGCGAGAAGTGCGAGAGTGAGTAAAGCGACTGCAAACGATTTCATCGACGGCTCCTGTGTGAACGCGAACGAAGAGGGCGTGCTGATAGCGATTTACAATACCGCGTTCAGGGCCGCCGGGGCAAAGGCTTTGCGTCCCCCGGTGAAATTGGTTCTTGGATTCAGGATTGCATTCGAAAAGCTCGACAACAAATTGACAAAGACCGGGGCACACTTCGTTTTGCCCCGGCCATCCCGGACGTACGAATCGCAATGTCCGGAATCTTTCGCGTGGACGAAGAAACCGAGGCTGACGCCGCCCCGCTCGACTTCAAAACAGATGCGGCTGCCGGACAACGTATGTCGAATCACCGATGGATCGTTGTTTCCACCAATTGCCTCGTGGTAGCATGTCGCATGGTCGCATTTGCTGCCGGGTGACGGGGCGAATTGTTCGCTGCTCGCATCGGGGGGCTCCGGAATTCATTACGAGGGAGAACGCAATGACGTTGCCGCTCAATCGTCGCCAGTTTCTCGGGGCCACCGCAGTCGCAGCGGGAACACTGGCCGTCGGCCGAAGCGCCTTCGCGGCCGCCAATGAAAAGGTCGGCATCGCGGTCCTCGGATGCGGTCGCGGTGCGAATCTGGCGGAGAAGTTCGCGCAGCTCGACGAATCGCAGGTTGTCGCGATCTGCGACGTCGACGAGAGCCGGGCGCGCCCGCTGATCGAGAAAATCGAAAAGCTCCAGGGCAATAAGCCGGAGTACATCGTCGATTACCGGACGCTGCTCGAACGGAATGATGTTGACGCACTGGCCGTCGCGACTCCCGACCACTGGCATGCCCCCGTCACGATCGCATCATGCGTTGCGGGAAAAGACGTTTACGTCGAGAAGCCGTGCTCGCACAACGTCGTCGAAGGGCGGCTCGCGGTGAAGGCGGCGCGGAAGTATGGCCGCATTGTGCAGCATGGGACGAATCTTCGTTCCGCACCGCACTACGAAGAAGCGTGGAAGCTCTTGCGCGAAGGGGAGATCGGCAAGGTCCTGATGGCGAAGGCGATCAACAACCAGCGCCGCGGACTGCATCCCGCTGTTCCCGACGAGCCGGTGCCGGCGGGCGTGAACTACGATCTGTGGCTCGGCCCCGCGAAGGAGCGGCCGTTCAACCGGAACCATTTCCACAGTGCGTGGCATTGGATGTGGGAATACGGCACGGGAGACATGGGGAACGACGGCGTGCACCAGATCGACCTCGGCCGCTGGGCCATGGGGCTCAAGGCGCCGAAGGCGGTTTCGTGCAGCGGTGCCAAGCTCGGCTCGAAGGGGGACGCGCAGGAGACGCCGGACTCGCTCGTCGTCACCTGGGAGTACGACGATTTCCTCTACGTCTTCGAGCAGCGCGACTTCACGCCGTACCGGATGCAGGGGCATCGCGTCGATAACGACAACATCTTCTTCGGTGATGAAGGTTACATGATGATCGACCGCAACGGCTACCGCATCTTTCGCAAGAACGAGCGGGGGCCGTCGCATGAGAGCAACTGGAACGATTCGCCGCGGCACTTCCAGAATTTCGTCGACTGCGTGAAGAGCCGGAAGCACGAAGATCTCATTGCCGATATTGAGGAAGGTCACTACTCCGCGATGCTCTGCCACCTCGGCAACATCTCGTACAAGACCGGCCGGCGTCTCGTCTTCGACGGCGAAACCGAAACCTTCCCGCACGACAAAGACGCCAACCAGCTCCTCGGCCGCGAGTACCGCAAAGGCTACGAGCTGGCGGTGGTGTGAAGCGAGCGGCGGACGCCATTGTGTAGGTTATGCTTCAGCATTTCATCGAGTGCGCAATCAGCGTCGCTTGGCCGTTCGATGTTATGCTGAAGCATAACCTACTTCACTTACCGGGCTGGATGAATTGCGTTTTGGACGTGCAATCGGTGTCACTATGAGTCAATACGATGAAATTCGCAGACTCATCGAAGCAAATCCGGACGTCGCAGAGTTCGCAAGCTTTGGCGACGGAACTTCTGAAGAATGGATTAGTCGTGCGGAAGAAGCGTTAGAGTGTCCGTTGCCAGAAACCTACAAATGGTGGGTTCGCAATTTCAGCGGTGGAGCGATTGGAGGAGAGGAAATCTTCAGCATCTATGGCGAGGATTTTGACACTGTCGTTGGAGGAGATATCGTTTGCATGTATCGACTTGAACGACAGAACAGCCAACGAATTCCACTTTGCCACAGCGATGTTGACGGCGTCTTCACCTTTGACAGTTCGTTAGCGTCATCAGACGGCGAATATCCGATCATTTCAGAAGCAACAGGGAAAGTCTATGCGAGTGACTTCCTGGACTTTTTGAAGAAGCGTATCGCTCTATTTCAATCTGCCTGAACCTGTGTTGTATCGGTCATCGCCGAAGAAATCACTGGCAGAGCCAGTGGCACACAGGCGAGTACCGCAAAGGCTACGAGCTGGCGACGATCTGAGGGATTGAGCGAACGAACAAACGCTTCAAGGCGAGCGGTGGGCGCCAGCCCACCGCTTCGGCCGTCGTGGGACTGCCGCTGCAATTGTCATTACGGTGAACGATGGGGTCGAGCGCGATCTGCCTCATTCCAGTCGATCCGGAATACGCGCCGGACGAGAGCGCGCGGACTCGTGCCGAGAACCGGCTGCGGGAATTCGTTGTCCGCCTGGGGAAGCTGGAGTCGCAACTTACCGACCAGGTTCAGTTCATCCATTGCGGAGGCGGCCGCTTCATCAGCGTCAGTTGTCCATCCTGCGGCCAGGAAATCTCGATGGACGATTGGCACGACTGGATGGACCACGATTATCAGGATGGCGGGTATCGCCTCTCCACCCACACCATTGCCTGTTGCTTTGCGCAACATCGATTGACCGAACTCGTTTGGGACCCCCCGTGCGGCTTCGCCCGGTATTCACTCCAGGCATGGGATCCGCAAATCGAGTCTCTGACTCCGGAAATTCGACAGGAACTTGAGACCATCCTGGGCACACCGCTCCGCGAGTTTCCGCGTCAGGCCTAGGAGCAGTTCAACGCTCCGAGCTGACGCTTCAACAGCCGTGATGCATCGAATCTCACGCGACGCTGAGGCTCACACAGAAAGGTGTCCACTCGAGGCAGTGTAAACAAGCATCGATCGATGGCCCGAAGCGCGATATCGGGCACAGCGTGCCTGACGTACAGTTATCCGAGAGTCGCGATGTCAAAACGGACGAACGGATTCATAATCGGAGCGGCGATCCCTCTTACGTTTGGGATCTTTGTGATCATCCGCGAGATGGTGTATCGAGCTTCGATTCCCCCCTCCTCAAACGTGGCGTTCTGCGGTACGCCGATCGTCGGCGCCTTGTTCGTCATTCTGGTTGGTGGTCCAGTTTGCGGCGTAATCGGCGCGCTGATTGAATTCGGAGTTTCGGCCGTTTCACGAAAGCAAAAGCCGCTACCGCCAGATTGATTGCGCATTCAATTCGCAGGTCAGGCACC
>JBFWWA010000529.1:0-4055 GCA_050246455.1 Planctomycetaceae bacterium | reverse complement strand
GAACCTGATGCCGGTGCGCACTTGCGGCAAGTCTCATCGCCTGTTCGACAATCGGCGGATGGATCGCGCGCCCGGGATCTTGATTGTCGGAGTTCGACATCATTCCGTTTCGCGGCGAAACTCGTTGAAGTGCGTGTATTCCCAGTGACGGTAGAGCGGGGAATTCTTGACGAGATCCGAATGCTTGCCGTCCGCTTCGACCTTCCCCCGATGCAGGAAGATGATGCGGTCGGCCCGCCGGAGCGTCGAGAGACGCGACGGAATGAAGATGACGGTGCGGCCGCGCAGAATGCGGTTGTAGGCGTCGTCGAGCAGCGACTTCGCATCGTCGTCGAGGGCGGTCGTCGGTTCCTCGACAATCAGCAGAGCCGGGTTTCGGAGGATCGCGCGGGCAAGGCCGAGTCGGAAGGCCTGTCCGACGTCGAGCTGTTCGCCATGTTCGCCCAGAATCGTTTCGTATCCCTGCGGAAGGCGGAGAATAAAACTGTGCGCATGCGTCCTCTTCGTCGCTTCCGTGACGTCCTGGAGCGAGTAGTCGGTGTTTCCGCAGCGGACGTTCTCGAGCACGCTGCCGGTGAAGAGCGGATCGGAGCCGCCGACAAAAACCGCTTCGGCTCGGAGTGATTCGAGCGTCACCCAGGCGATGTCTTCGCCGTCGAACAGAACGCGTCCCGACTGGGGCTCGATGAATCGCGGGAGCAGGTACGCCAGCGTGCGCGCTTCAAGAGGATCGAAGGAGACGACGGCGGTGACTTCCCCCGCCTTGAGCTTGAGGCTGAGGTTGTCGATGAGCTTTCGGTGGTTCGGTCCCCCGAAGGTGATCGATTCGAGCAGCAGAGTCTTCGCGAGCGGATCGAGAAACTTCGCGCCGACCGCCTGCCCGACGGCGGGAACCTGGTTGAGATAGCGAAAGATGCGGTCTGCCGAGCCGGCGGCCGCTCGTCGCCGTTCCGGAAGATCCCAGAGCGCTTCGAGCGCGCCGGGCATGCAGAGCAGCGTCACCATGAACAGCAGCGCCGACGACAACGACAGGCCTTGAGATGTTTCCGACGGCAGGAGCACTTTCAGGCCGACCCAGAAGACGATTACTCCGACCGAGAGCATTCCGAGAATCCAGCAGGCCCACAAATACCAGCGCTCCCGCGCCTTGACGGTTGCGACGCTGTCGCGGAACCGGTCGAGGTGCTTCTGGAACTGCTCGTGCTCGAAATCCTCCATTCCGTAGCCGCGGACAATGCGCGTCTTGCGGAGGCTTTCGGCGAGGAGACGCAATTCGGATTCGGAGCGGTCTTCCTCGAGCCTTCGCCCGGCTTCGAAGCGGCGCTTCTCGCGGCGCACGAGCCACCACAACAATCCGAGTGCGGTGAGGCTGACGATGGCAAGCCGCCAGTCGATCAAAAATGCGAGCAAGACGAGGAGCGCGAGCTGTACGGGGTATCTCGCCAGCGAATAGATCCAGTTCTGAATTCCTTCGCGGAGCCGGTCCATTTCGGTGGTGAAAAGCGACAGAACGTGCTCTTCTCCGGTCTCGCTCAGATCGCCGGGACCCAGCCGGAGCGTCTGGCGATGAAGCGTGCGGCGAATGCGTGTGACGACGTCGAGCGCCGCCAGCGTGCTGACCCTCCGCGATGCGTCCAGAAGCAGACTCCGGATGAAGCCGATGACGAACGCCGACAGAATCAGCAGCAAGAGGGCCCCGGAGTTGTGGTCGAGCATGGGGGTGGCGCGATAAAGCCCCATGAACAAGTTGCCGAAGTACGTGTTTCTCGAGCGCCAGACCGTCGGCAGAATTCCCGCATCTTCGATCAGGATGTTGCCGATCGCCTCGGGTGCGGCGAGCGCCAGCCCGGGCGCTTCGTCGGGCAGCAGCGTGCTGAAATCGGCGGCTTCTTCCGCGGGAACGACGATCGCGCCGCGGGTGAGCAGAAGGTCTGCGATCAGGTAGAGGTTGATCAGCAGCATTGCCAGCGTGATCGCTGCCAGGCAGGACCAGGCGAGGCACATGAGCGCTTTTCCGCGGAACAGCTCTCGCGACGGAAAGGCTCGTTCGAATGAATTGAACTGACTGGTGGCCACGAACAACGCCGTTCTACAAAGGCAGATTCAAAACCGGTCGAAGTTCGGATCGGGAATCGGGTCCCTCACGGAATCATCGCGATCGAGTTTCGAAACGGCCCTGAACGCAAACGTGCCCTCCATGCAGTTCCCGTCAGAAGCAATCCCTTCTTCCGACGATGTTACCGCTCTCAAATCGAATTGAACAGTTTTTTTTTCGCGATCGGCGATCCGGAATCAGGCCAGGTCGCGATCTTCAAACAGAAGGAGCGCCACGATGATGGCCGCCGCACTGTAGGCGGCGCTGTACGCAGCGGCGACTCCGATGTACTCCGCGGGGACCGGCGTTCCGGTCGAAATTGCCGACTCGACATTGAAGTGATCGAGCGTCGGCAGCACGGTCGCAATCAGGCGGGCCATGAACGACACAAATTCGAGCTTGAGAACACCCGCCTGCACCATGACCGGTGTCAGGTTTCCAATGACGAAAATCGCGAAGCAGGCGACCATGTTCACGACCATCGGCAGCCGGGTGGAAATGGCCACGCTGACCGCCGTGAGCATCGCAATTTCTAGGAATGCGAGAATCAGCGGCGGAATGACCTGCTGCACAATGGCGATGCGCTCCGCATATTCCGGGAACGGGTTGCCCGATTCCTTCGCGTCGTAACCGACCTTGTAGTACACCAGCGCGACAAAGCAGATGACGACCGGAAGCAGCAGCCAGATGATGGACGTCAGAATTCCAATGTACTTGCCGATGACGAACTGCGCCCGGGTGATCGGCTTCGAGAGAAGCGTCATCGCCGTGCGCCCTTCAATTTCGTCGGCGATGCCGGTGCTCGCCGTCCAGACCGCCTGCAAGAGCCCGCAGAAGAGAATTGTCATCATGCCGCAGTCGATGAGAAGCTTGAAGTCCTCACCCAGCGTGAAGAACGGCAGGAAGGTGTTCACCACCGAAATAATGAGCGCGATCGCCATCAGCAGGGCGAAGACCGGCTGCCGGACCGCCTCTTTCGTCGTGGCTCGCGAAATGACCCCGGCCCGCGTGAAGTAGGTGAACCAGACGAGCGCCACCCCAAGCAGCGCCGCAACGCCGCCGACGATATACCAATCATTCCCAGCTGTCGGCATGACTCCCGAACCCCTTCGCTCGAATCGGACGGCCAGAACGATCCCCCGGCATGGCGGCCGAAATCTCTCCGCCGGGAACGCTGCACTCTACGCCGGGTCGCCGCCGCGTGTTGGAAATCCGAAGGAAATCGGGAGTTGGAGCGGGCGAGCGCACGGACAGGTCAGTCTTCATTCCAATGTAGCCGCTGCCCGGGGGGAAGGGAAGATGCCGGACCGGCCCGGAACGGGCTGATTCGCAAGCTGCGACGACGCTCCGTGCGAACCGGACGAACCGTCAGCCTCCCCGCGGCAAACTGCCGGAAAACTCTCACGGACCGGCAATTCTTGATGGGTTCGGGGGTGGCCTACCCTCGGCCCTGCACGCCCCGGCTGCGGGTGGAGACCTTCGGTCGTGCCGTGTGGCGGGGTCTGGAGACCGGCCACAACCGCGGGGGTGTCACCCGAACCGACGACAAGTCGTCGGCTTAGGGAGTCCCTATCCGTCAGTTCCTACGTCCTGATTTCTAATTCCTGCTGCCGTCCTCATTCAGCCAATCGATGGCTTCTTCGTTCCCGCGGAGGGCGGCGATGGTCAGCCAGCGCCGGGCTTTCTTGAGGTTCGGTCGTGTGCCCATTCCCTCCGCGTACGCCATTCCGAGTGCGAGCTGGCCGAGAATTGAACCTGCCTCCGCGGATCGTTTGTACCAGCGAAGTGCTTTTGCCGGAACCTTTGCAGTTCCTTCACCGAGACTGTGGCAGAGTCCGAGGTCGAACATCGACTCGGCATCGCCGTTCCTCGCCGACTTTTCAAACCAATAAACGGCTCGCTTGAAATTCTTCGCGACACCTTTGCCTCTGAGGTAAAGGATCGCAAGATTGTGCTGTGC
>JBFWWA010000528.1:0-4058 GCA_050246455.1 Planctomycetaceae bacterium | reverse complement strand
CGTACCAGTTCCCGCCGACAACGACGTTCTGATTCGAGTTCACGCCTGCGGCGTATGTCACACGGATCTCGATGAAATTGAAGGCCGCGTGGTTCCGGCCTTTCTGCCGATTATTCTCGGTCATCAGATTGTTGGACGAATTGCCGGGCTCGGCGCCGACGTCGACCAATATGCGATCAATGACCGAGTCGGCGTCGCCTGGATTTCTCGGGCTTGCGGCAACTGTCATTTCTGCCGGACCGATCGCGAAAACCTGTGTCCGGACTTCATGGCCACGGGACGCGATCAATGCGGCGGTTACGCCGAATACACTGTGGCCGCCGCGGACTTCGTCTTTCCAATTCCGGAAGAGCTCAGTGACGAAGACGCGGCGCCGCTTCTTTGCGCTGGTGCAATCGGCTTTCGGTCGCTGTCGCTCGCGGGAATTGACAACGGCCAGCCGCTCGGCCTGATGGGTTTCGGTGCGTCCGCTCATCTCGTATTGCAGCTCGCGCGATGCCAGTACCCGAACTCGGACGTTTTCGTCTTCGCACGTAGCGATGTGGACCGGGCGTTCGCGATCCAACTCGGCGCCAGGTGGGCGGGCTCCATCGAAGAACAGCCACCCATCCGTCCGGATGCCATCATCGACACGACCCCGGCCTGGCTTCCGGTCGTTTCGGCCCTCAGGAATCTTTCACCCGGGGGCCGCCTTGTCATCAATGCCATTCGCAAAGAATCCACGGACCAGTCTGCGCTATTGAGATTTGATTATCCGTCGGACTTGTGGATCGAAAAGGAGATCAAATCCGTTGCGAACGTCACTCGCCGCGATGTGCGCGAGTTTCTCATGGCCGCTGCCCGCCTTCGGCTTCGCCCTGAGGTGCATCGATACGGTCTCGAGGATGCAAACCGGGCAATCCGAGACCTGAAGTCGGGAAAAGGGATCGGTGCGAAAGTTCTTGTCTGCCGATGAAAACGATTGCTGCAACTTCTCGCAGTGCGAGTTCTGCTTTCGGATGGACGATCGGCACAGCATGGAATCTTTGAAATGACGACTCGCCCGGTTGAGTGACTGAGCTGTTGCAACGTGATTCCCTGTTGCCCTACTCTGGTCGGTGGAGCAAGAGTCGTGCGCTATCTTGCGGTCGCAACTGATTTTGACGGAATCATTGCCGACGACGGCCGCCCGTCACCGGCTGCGATCGCGGCCCTCCATCGCCTGAAGTCGTCCGGGCACCGCGTGATTCTCGTCACGGGAAGGCGGCTGGAAGATCTTCTCTCCGTTTTCAATCAACTCGAGCTCTTCGATTGCGTCGTGCTGGAGAACGGAGCCGTTCTGTACGACCCTGTCGCGCGCAAGGAAACTCTGCTCGCCAGTCCACCCCCTCGCGAGTTTGTTGAACGGCTCGCAGAGCTCGATGTTGCTCCCCTCGATGTGGGGCAGATCATTGTGGCCACCTGGCTGCCCCATCACACAACGGTCATGCGGATCATCCAGGAAATGGGACTGGAACTGCACGTCGTCTTTAACCGGTCGGCGGTGATGGTGCTTCCAGCCGGCATCAACAAAGCCACCGGACTGGACCGTGCTCTCCATCAGCTGGGCCTGTCGCGGCATGAAGTTGTGGGAATCGGCGATTCGGAGAACGACCACTCCCTGCTGGAGCGATGCGAATGTGCGGTGACCGTCGCAAACGCGGTCCCCTCGATCCTGAACTCCGCCGACTTCGTCACGGCAGGAAAAAACGGCGACGGACTCGCGGAACTGGTCGACGAATTGATTGCGAACGATTTATGCCGCTGGAATCTTCCGCTTTCGAAACATCGGATTCCGATCGGTAAACACCGCGACGGCGAAGTCGTCACTGTCGCTCCCTACGGATTGAATATCCTTGTGGCCGGTCCGTCCGGAAGCGGAAAATCGACGGTGGCAGCCGGAATTGCCGAACGGCTCATCGAGCAGGAGTACCAGCTTTGCATCGTCGATCCGGAGGGAGACTACGGAACTTTGCCGGAAGTCATCTCCATTGGAAACCAGCATCACGCCGTGACCGTCAACGAAGTGTTGACGCTTCTCGCGGACCCGAAAGTCACATTGAATGTCAACTTGCTCGGAATTCCCCTGGCCGACCGGCCGTCGTTTTTCGGGCAGCTGCTTCCGCGGCTCCAGGCCTCGCGCACTCGCACAGGGCGTCCCCACTGGATCGTCCTCGACGAGGCGCATCACATGATTCCGCGCGATTGGGGACATCTCGACAGCACCCTTCCCCAGAATCTCGGCGAGACTCTGCTGGTGACGGTCCATCCGAACCATATCGCACCCGACGTGGCGAAACTCGTCGATGCCTTCATTGCGGTCGGACCTTCGCCGGAGGCCACCGTGCGGAAATTCGCCGATTCGATCGGCCGGCCGCTCGATTGGCCGCGGGGTCTTTCAAACCAGGCCGGGAGCGCCGTTATCTGGTTTCCAAAAACATCGGAGGCGCCGTTTCCGATCGAGATCATTCCCGGAAGCGCCGAGCGGATTCGCCACCATCGCAAATATGCCGAAGGGAACATGCGCGACCGAGGGTTTTTCTTTCGGGGTCCCGACAACCGGCAGAATCTCAAAGCGCAGAATCTTGCGGTGTTCGCGCAGATGGCTGATGGAATTGACGAATCGACCTGGCTGTTCCACCTGCGCCGCGGCGACTATTCCCGGTGGTTTCGCGACTCGGTCAAGGACAATTCTCTGGCAGACGAGGCGGAACGGATTGAGAAACGGGAAGATCTTCTCCCGGAAGAGACTCGACGGCTCATCCGAAGCCTGATTGAATCGAGGTATACTCTACCGGAGTAGTTGATTCCGTCGCGACCGGTCCCCCTGCGATCGCGTCGCCCTCACATGCAATGCCGACGAACATGCCGCCACGCCAGCCGACTTCGGATGAACTTCGCACCTACTTCGCCGGACAGCGAACGCTGCTGGCCTGGATCCGCACGTCGGTTGCGTTGATGGGGTTTGGGTTTCTTGTCGCCCGGTTTGGATTGTTCTTGCAGCAGATCAGCCAGATCGAGCATCTGACGTCCGTCGGCGCAACCGGCTTTTCGCGATGGATGGGAACCGTGCTCGTCATCCTGGGCTCGGCCGTCAATGTTCTTGCAGCCGCTCGACATCGCGAGTTCCTGCGGCAGTTCAGCGAGACGGATCTGGGCCGACTGCGAACGTCCCTGTTTGAGACCGGACTGGCGATTGTTCTTTCCCTCGTGGGAATCTCGATGGCGGTGTACCTGGTCACCGTGCAGTTGTGACTTCACGATCGCCCTTTCCCCGACCAGTAACGGCCGGAGGGAGACGGCCAAGAATGAAAGAATGATTGACAGCATCAAACGCATTGGCTGTAATACAAGCGTTGAGTCTGCTCATGGCGAGCCGATTCAATCGGTTATGAAAGCCCTTCCGCGATCGTTCGCGGAAAGGGCTTTTTTTGTTTTCCAGCCCGGGAAAATCCGACATGGCACACACTCAATTGACCTTCAAAGCTGCCGCGCGGGAAAAGGTTTTATTGGGAGCGACGCTGCTGGCGGACGCCGTGCGTGTGACCCTCGGGCCGAAGTCGAAGTGCGTCCTGATTGAGAAGAAATGGGGGGATCCCATTGTCTGCAATGACGGGGTCACGATCGCGAAAGAAGTCGATCTGAAGGATCCCGAAATGAATCTCGGCGCGAGGATGATCCGCCAGGCCGCCGAGAAGATGGGAGATACCGTCGGCGACGGAACGAGCACGGCGGCAATTCTCGCCCACGCCATTCTTTCCGAAGGACTCAAGAATGTGGCCGCCGGAGCCAGTGCGATCGATATCAAGCGCGGACTCGACCGCGGCCTGAAAATCGCGGTGGAGACGATCCAATCGATGTCCCGGCCGGTCAGAACTCACAAGGAAAAATCGCAAGTCGCCTGGATCTCCGCCCATAACGACAAGTCTCTGGGAGATCTCGTCGCCGACGCGATGGAAAAGGTCGGAGGCGAGGGAGTCGTTTCCGTGGAAGAAGCGAAAGGGACGGAAACCTCGGTCGAAGTCGTGGACGGGATGCCG
>JBFWWA010000527.1:0-4062 GCA_050246455.1 Planctomycetaceae bacterium | reverse complement strand
TTGTGTAAGATTTTCTTTTGATCAGTGATTTGGACGTCGGGCCTGGCGATGGTCAGCCGGCCGACCGAACGTTGTGTTCGCAAGGAATCCGGGAGTTGTAACGATGAAACTCTTTCAAGCAATGGCCGCCGTTGTTCTCATCGGTTCCATGTTGTTGAGTGCACGACCTGTCGAAGCGAGCAGCCCCTGCGGAAAATATCGAGGGCGCTGGTGCAGCACGACGAACGGTCGCGGAGGACGGCTCACGGCGCGCGTCGAGCAGACGGATGCGTCGACCTATCAGGTCCGTTTCACCGGCACCTTCTTCAAGGTCATTCCGTTTACTTACTCGGTTCCCATGACAGTGACGGCGGTCGATGCGGAGGGGCGGACCCATCTGAGCGGACAATCGAAGCTGCCGATGTTCGGGAATTTCTGCTGCAACGCGCAGGTGACGGGGTGCGATTTCGTCGCGTCGTATTCGTCCGAACGGGACTCCGGGCAGTTCATTTTGAGCAAGCGCTAAGCAGCACGGGGGCTGCGGAAATTGAAGACAGGCCGAGCGGTCGTGACCTCTTTCGGGCTGACACGTGTTTCGATTGGCAAGCTGTCGGGTGTACCCGAGTCGAGAATGTCAGGTCGCTTCGCCCGGTTTGAGATTCCGGATCGCTGACTCCGGGTCATTGGCCGAGTCGGCTTGCGACGCGGCGATCGCGAGTTGCCATTCGGGGCGCTCGTCTTCGCCGGCGGCGATGCCCGCTCCTTCCGACAGGAACGAATACCGGTTCACCACGTCATACAGCTCGCCGGTCATCTGACGATACTGCCGCTCCGAGAGTCTGAGCGGCTTGAGGAGCGAGAAGTCTCCCTCGTGGCGATCGGTCGCGGCGACGACGCGCTCGACGACCGACGTCAGAAACGCCGCCGAGATGCGCGCAAGGGTCGTACTCCCGGGCGAGAACCCGACCGGCGGCTCGACGAGCAACTCCACCTCGATCGACTTGCCGGTGCCCTTCACCCGCACCAGCCCCGCGCCGGCGAGGGCGTCGAGATACCGCGTCGTTGATGCCGTCGTCAGGTGAAACTCCGCCGCGATTTCGGCCGGCGACTGTCCCGATTGCAGAGCCTCGAAGTACGACAGCATCGGCGGGCAGCGCGTGAAGAGCGCATCCTGCTCCGCATTGAAAAACGTGTGCTCCGGTTTTGTGGTGACGGCTCGCTCGACCAGTTCGGCGAAGTCGATCTTCGCAATGCGGCAGATGTCGAGCAGCCGGTCGAGAGGAACGCCCGCTTTGTTGAGCGTTCGCTTCACCGTGAGCAATGAAATATCGAGCTCGGCGGCGAGCAAGGGGTAGCTGATGTGACGCTCTTTGAGCATTGCCTTGAGTGCGGCCAGGAGCAGTTCAGGTTCATTCATGGGCGGAATGTGACGGAAGCGTCGCCGGGGCGTGTTTCATATATTGACACCATAGATGTAAATGGTATCGTAATATGAGCTCAAGGTTCAAGGAAACTCTGATGAAAACATCGCAATTCCCGGCGTCATTCTCAAGTTGCGGGCTGCTCGGCATCGCTCTGGCGGTCCTTGTTCCGGCAGCAGCGCCTGCGTTCGGCGGGGATCTTAAAGCGGAACTCGCGGAAATCTGCGAAGAGAAGGATGTGCCGGGGCTCATTGCGGCATCGGTCGGGTCCAAAGGGGTGATTGAGTCGGCGGCTGCAGGGGTGCGAAAGCGCGGCACGAAGGACGCCGTCGGATTGGACGATCCGTTTGCGATCGGGTCGAACAGCAAGTCGTTCACGGCGACGCTGGCCGCCGTCCTCGTCGACGATGGTCTGCTCCAATGGTCGACGACCATTGCCGAAGTCTGGCCCGACCAGCCGGTCCACGCGGAGTTCAAGAAGGTGACCCTCGAACAGCTCCTCTCGCACGCGGCAGGTCTTCAGAAAGATTTGCCGACAATCGGGAAGGAATGGGCCAGTTTCTTCGCGGAGAAATTCAAGCCGGAGCTGGAGCGCGCCCGGATGTGCCAGATTGTGCTCACGAAGGCACCCGAAGAAACCGTCGGCAAATACTCGTACTCAAACCTCGGCTATGTCATTGTGGCGGCGATGATCGAGGAACGCGGAAAGAAGCCGTTCGAACAGTTAATGAGCGAGCGCGTCTTCAAGCCTCTCGGCATGACGAACACAGAGTTCTTTTCGATGAAAAAGCTGAAAGCTGTCAAAGGCCCGCTCCTCTGGGGGCATGACCCCGATGACGGAAAGCCGATCAAGCCGGGCGTGCGCGGCTCGGAGAATCCGACCGTTTACGCGGCCTGCGGAACGATTCGGACCACAATCAACGACTGGGCGAAGTATGCGGTCTGGCATCTCAACGAATCGGCCGGCCCGGTCCTCAAAAATGACGAGACGCTGCGCCGCCTGCACGAAGGGGTCGTCGATCGTAATGCGCCGAGTCAGAAGTACGGCTTCGGCTGGATTCACTTTGAATCCCCCTTCGGCCGCACGATGCAGCACGCCGGCAGTAATACGAATCAATTCGCACTCGTATGGCTGATGCCTGACGCGAAGCGCGCCACGCTCGTCATCACGAACACCGGCGAGGAACAGGCATTCGATGCCTGCGATGCGGCAACTTTGGAACTCATGAAGAGCCGGAAGTTCAAATAACGACTGCCGTCAGGAGTCGGGCAACGCCGGCGTCGGGCTCAGACTTCGCGCTGCAGAATTTCGGGACGGTAGATAACCGTTCCTTTAACTTCCACCTTGAGGCGCGGCCAGCCTTCGAAGGGAGTCAGCAGTTCGTTCCCGTCTTCCTTGACGAGGATCGTGTCGCCGGAAATGGCCGGGCCGACGGAGGGATGCCAGTGCATCGCCATGCGCGGCGCAATATGGAACTCGCTGCGCGGAACCAGCGGGACTTCGGTGACGTCGTAGCCGATGATTTCCGCCTGCTCCATGTTTCGCCACTGTTCCTCGACGCCGAACTTCTCGTAGATTCGCTGGATGCGGTTCCAGATTTCGAACATTGCCCATTCCGGCTGGGTGAAGAACATGCCGGTCGCCTGGATGAGCATGGTGCGCCGGTGCGCGTCGAGGACTTCGGAAGGCACCTGGCCGAACGAGACGGTCCGGGATGCTCCGATGCAGAGTCCGTACTTTCGGCCGACGGCGGAAATGCTGACACAGCGCTGGAATTGTTCGTCGCTGTAGCTCCAGTGCGGGTACGCCTGCGAGCGGCCGTCAGAGCTGATCTGGATCCGTTCCGGAACGACGCGATGCCGGATCAGCCGGTGTGCGACTTCCCCGGCGAGATCCGCTTCGGTCTGCCCGAGGTGGCAGTTGCGGCAGGTCGCCTCGATGGCATGCGCGACGGCTGCTCCGACTTCCCGCGCCCGCCGGCATTCCACCGTCGCCAGCGGAATGCGCAGCGACGTCAATTCCGAACTGATGTTGTGCGTCTGCCCGACGCCGGTATCGCTCGCGACGCGCCGGCCGCGGCAGAGGTCGTCGATGAGTGCGGCCCGGGGCTCGTGCCAGGGGCGTTCCTTCAGCTGAAACCCGAGCCCCTGCAATTCCCGATCGAAGAGTTGCGCGGAGTCGGAGCTGGTCGTAACGACGACGCGCGCGTCAGGGGTGATGAAGATGGATGCGGTGGATTCGGTATTGCCGCCGCGGGAGCAGTCGCCGCCGGACGAGAACCAGGCGAAGTTGGAGGCCTTCTGAAGCAGCAGGGCGTCGAACCGCCGGCTCTCGAGAAACTCGGTCACCAGACGGTGCTTGTGCTGGATGTCGGAGATCCGCTCCGGATCGACAATCTGAAACTCAGCGGAAGAGATTGGCCCGGCGGGTTTCCACGCGACCATCGACATGCACGACTCCCTGGCGGCGACTCTTCAATTGTAAGCGATAAAAGTGCCCGAAGGGAACAAGCTTGTCAAGGACCGCCTGGATTCCCCGGGGAAAACGGGCCTGGCCTGTTGCCACCGGAACGTCCTCAGCAGATCCCGGGCCGTTCCGGGGGCGTTCGGCTTTCCTTGACCACGCGGCGGACTTGGGACTATATACATCTGACGACAGGGG
>JBFWWA010000526.1:0-4066 GCA_050246455.1 Planctomycetaceae bacterium | reverse complement strand
GACTTTTGGGGCTTTGCCAGTCGGATCGCACGATATACTCCCAGGTATCGACGACGATATCACCCAGACGGCATCCCCTCGTTCGACGAGGTTTCCTCATGAAGACTCGAATCTTGATCGCTTTCGGCGTGCTGGCAGTTGCCCATGGAGCTGCAGAGAATGTGCAGGCTCAGGGATTGACCGGCCGCAGCAACGCGTCGCGCGCCGGAAGTCAGATGACCGGCGGCATGTTCGGCACTGGGAGTCGAAGCGGCAGCGGATCCATGAATCAATCGGGAGCCGGAATGAATTCGTCGGTTGCCGGCGGCGGGTTTCTGCAAACGACTCAGTTCGGCCAGATGGCAACTTTCAACAATCAGGGTTTTATCGGTGCCAATTCCGGTGACTTCGTCGGACGCTCTGCGACCGGAAGCTCAGTAAACGGCCAGCGCAACAACCGCATGCAAACGGGACAGTTTCAACGCCGAAATAGCGGAGGTCGCAACGGACGAGGCGGGCGTAATCGAGACGACGACAATAACGATAACGGCTCGTCGAATAGCCGGGGCAACGCGGCGACCCGCAACCTGGTTCGGGCGCAGCATCGCGTTGCGTTCGATTATCCGCAGCCGGTCACGACGGCTGTCGGCAATTCGCTCAACTCTCGGCTGAAATCC
Source organism: Planctomycetaceae bacterium (assembly GCA_050246455.1). GTDB lineage: Bacteria > Planctomycetota > Planctomycetia > Planctomycetales > Planctomycetaceae > CAZVJA01. Next base: position 3,410 of record JBFWWA010000526.1, on the reverse strand, counting down.
GTCGTTGCCAATCGGCCGGATTTCAACGGCCTCGACATCGCGTACGACGAGAACCTGGGCCAGGCGACTCTTCGTGGCACTGTAAAGTCGACGGAGGCGGCGCAAGTCGCGGTCGCACTCATTCGGATGGAGCCAGGGGTGCGATCCGTGAAGAGCGAACTTTCGATCTCCCCGGAAACACCTCAACCGCCGTCGCCGGGCCTGCGATAGTCTGACGCCCGAAGGCATCGCGAATGTAACTGCCGCCGTTCGACTAATTCCGATCGGCGTTGGCTGCCTGCGGCTCTCGGGGCTCGAAGTTGAAGTTGCGGCTCTGCGAGAAGAACTCGATCGGATTCTCGTAGACGACCTTGCGAATCAGACTTTCGGAATGTCCGCGACGGCGCATCTCCAGAATGAAGTCGGGGACCGCAGTCGGCTTTGACGGACCCCAGTCGCCTGCGGAGTTCACGAGCAGCCGTTCCGGTCCGTACATCTCGACGATGTCGCAGGCACGCTGTGGCGTGCACTTGCTTACCGGGTAAAGCGTCATGCCCGCCCAGAAGCCCTCTTCAAGAACGTGACGGACAGTGTGTTCTTCGACATGATCGACGAGCACACGGCCATGCTCCAGGCGACTGTCGTCGCAGAGCATGTCGAGAATCATCATCGTTCCCTGGAACTTGTCTTCCAGATGCGGTGTATGAATGAGGATCGGCTGCTCGTACTCGACGGCGAGTTCAACGTGCTCGAGGAAGATGATGCTCTCGTTGCGCGTATTCTTGTTGAGGCCGATCTCGCCGATGCCGAGCACGTTCGGCTTGTCGAGAAACTCGGGAATGATCTTGATCACTTCGCGCGAGAGTGAGACGTTCTCCGCTTCCTTCGCGTTGATGCAGAGCCAGGTGAAGTGCTGCAGGCAGTACTGCTTTGCGCGACGCGCTTCGAAGTCGGTGAGCTGGCGGAAGTAGTCCCGAAAGCTCTCCGCGCTGCCGCGGTCGAACCCTGCCCAGAAGGCGGGCTCGCTCATCCCCACGCAGCCCATCTTGGCGAGGGTTTCGTAGTCGTCGGTCGTGCGCGAGACCATGTGAATGTGGGGGTCGAAGTATTCCATCGTGTTTCGATTCGCTTCAGGGGTCCGGATCAGGCGCCGTTTCTATCGGGACGGGTCACATTCAAGGCCTTCTGCCAGTCATCGTCGTACGGTCGCGAAAAGATCAGTTGAATCTGTTCGGCCCGTTCTCCGCTCTTTTCCTGAAGAACCGACAATGCCTCGCGGATTTTTGCCATCCGCGGGTCGTCTGCGACGGATCCATCCCCCCGGTCGAGGCGGTCAAACGAAGCGCCCAGCTCGAGGATCTTCGCACGGATTTCGAGGAATTCGCGGTCGAGAACAGCATTGGCGGGCATCGGGGTGGGAGGCATTTCGTCCTCGCTGGGCGGGGTGGTCTGATACCTCAAGTGTCACCCGCGAACCGGCGGAAAGCAAGGACTGAACCCGCTTGTACAGTGGTCGCAAAGAGTCAACTTGACCCACTCCGCCCGATCACTATACTCCCCCGGCTTTTGGCCGAGGGCCACCAGGGGAGCGACGCAGCCGCCTATGTTCCTGAACCTCAATTCCGAGAGTCTGGGATTCATCGCGCTGGCAGTCGCTACCAGCTATGCTTTTACCGCCGTGGCGAAGGTTGTCGCCCGCCGAACCGGCATGCTCGACCGCCCCGACGGCCGCCGCAAGGCCCACGCCAAGCCGATGCCCCTGCTCGGTGGAGCCGCCCTTTTTCTCTCGTTCTTCGTGACGATTCTCGCCACCCGCCGCTATTACCGGTGGGACTGGCTCGTACAGGACGTGCAGACGAAGCAGCTCACGACAATGCTGATCGTCTCCTGCGGGCTGTTTTGCCTCATCGGACTCTGGGACGATCGCCGTGCAATGCGCCCCCGCACGAAGCTAATGCTCCAGATTGCTGCCTGTATCCCGTTCGTCATCTGGGGACGTTCTCTCGATTCGGTTCATCTCTTTGGCAGCGAGCTCGAACTCGGAATCCTTGGGCCGATTTTCACGATTTTCTGGCTCGTCGCCTGCACGAATGTGATCAATCTTGTCGACGGACTCGACGGCCTGGCGGGGACGATCGGTCTGATCGTTTGCGTCGCGATCGCGGCCCTTTCCGAGATGCAGGGCTTTGTCGGGCCGATGGCGCTCGCGCTGATCTTTGCCGGGAGCCTCTTCGGATTTCTGCTGCATAACTGGCCCCCCGCGAGCATCTTTCTGGGGGATGCGGGGAGCCTGATGATCGGATTCCTGATCGGGGCGCTCGCGATCGAATCGTCGCTGAAGACCGCGACGGGTTTCGCCCTCGCGATTCCGCTCGCGCTGGTGAGCGTGCCGGCCTTCGACACCTTCATGGCTATCGTCCGCCGTAAGTTGACCGGCAAGGGGATTGGCGAGGCGGACAGGGGCCACATTCACCATTGCCTGCAGGACCGTGGTCTGACTCGGGCACAATCGCTGCTGGCAATCTCGGCACTCTGCGTCGTGATGGCAGTAGTCACGCTGCTTTCGGCTTACTTCCAGAATGACCTGCTCGCTCTCGGACTTTGCATTGGTCTGCTCGCGCTCCTCATTATCGGGCGCGTCTTCGGCTACAACGAGACGATTCTCTTCTTCCGCTACGTACAGGCGATGAGCACGCTGCTGGCCGGGACTTCGGGCGTGATGCGGACGCAGCTTTTCCTCGCGAAGATGAACCGCGACGAGAAAGAACAACCGATTCATTATTGGAACGAAGTGACGCAGCACGTTGCGGATATGGGGGGCGTGCAGCTGGAGTTCGTGTACTGGAAGGAAACTTCGGACGAAGTAATCTGCCGGCTGCGGTGGTTTCAGGAGCACGCCTCGCACGAAAACGACGCGGCTTGGCAGTTCAACTATTCGGTCCCGGGCGAAGATGGATTGCGAGCGACCCTTACCGCGAGCGGGCATTCCCGCCGCAAGCTCCCCAACCGCCGGCTGATCGATCTGTTCCGCGTTTTCGACACGTTCTGCCAGAGCTGGTCGAACGCCCCGCCGACCGCGACCGGTCGTCGCACACTCTCGCCCGTCATTGCGTTCCCATCGCGGTCCGGGCGCATTCTGCCGAAGACGACTCCATTCACCGGCGACGAAGCGATTCCGCCCGCCGTGCCCGCCACGGACGAGCGAAAAGCTGCGTAATCGCCGCATTGCTGCATTTCAGCGGGACGTCGCACCATTGTGGCTCCTGAGTGTGCCACGCTCCGCGACTGAAGGTCTCATGACAATAGCGAGGCCTGCGGTAGGCACGAGTGTCATGGTCTGGAGACCACGACACAACGTGTATTCTCCCTTGTCAGGATGCGCACAATCCGGTTGACTACGCAAACAGTCTTCACCGGAGAGAACTCACTTG
>JBFWWA010000525.1:0-4069 GCA_050246455.1 Planctomycetaceae bacterium | reverse complement strand
CAACAACAACTTCAAAATTCCGGCAACCAAGCCGTATGTGAAGAAGAACGTCTTCGTGAACAATCAGGCCTTCGTGAACAACAAGGCGTTCATCAAGAAGAAGCCGTTTGTGACGAATCAGCCTTTCATCCACCAGGCCGCGTTCGCGAACAAGAATCTCTTTGTCACGAAGAAGCCGTTTGTGAATAAGAACTTCTATTTCAACACCGGCTATGTCGGCCCGTACAAGTCGAGCGTGTACAAGTTCCACTCGGGCTGTTACCCGTACTTTGGAGTCAGCTATCCGTATTGGGGCTGCTACCCGCAATACAGCTGCTATCCGTGGTCCGGTTGGTGCGGCACTGGAAACTGGTACGGCTGGGGCGGCTGGTGCGGAACAGGCGGCTGGTGCTACTAAGACCCGCCAACGAACTGATCAGCCCGAATCGGGCCAAGTCCTGCGGGGTCAACTTCAAACCCGGCGTCGGCTTCAAATCCGGCGCCGGGTTCTATTGTCTTCGTGAACCAGCGCGGTGAACCCGGTCCCGTTGCGCTACGTGCCGGCCTTCAGGATCCGCAGCTCGCGCGGCAGCGGAAAGCTGACATGCTCCTCGCGAATCGTTTCTTCGCGAACGGTGGCATCGAACTTCTCCACCAGATAGTCGACGCACTCCCGCACGACGATCTCCGGTGCGCTGGCTCCGGCGGTAATCAGCACGCGCCCTTTGCCCTCGAACCATTCGGACTTGAGCTCGTGCGCGCCGTCGACCAAATACGACGGCTTACCCTGGGCTTCGCCGATCTCCGCCAGGCGGCGACTGTTCGAGCTGTTCTGACTGCCGAGCACGATGAGCAGATCCGCTTCCGTCACTAGACGAGTGACCGCTTCCTGCCGGTTCGTCGTCGCGTAGCAGATGTCTTCTTTCGGCGGCGACACAATTTGCGGGAAACGCTCCCTGAGACGTCGGATGACGGCCCCCGCTTCATCGACGCTCAATGTGGTCTGCGTGAGGTACGCAATTTTGTCGTTTTCCGTGAAGGGGAGCCGATCGACGTCATCCGGACTCTCGACAAGGCTGATGCTTTCCGGGGCTTCCCCCATGGTACCGATCACTTCATCGTGCCCTTCATGGCCGATGAGCACGATGTTGTACCCCTCGCGCGCGAACTTGATCGCCTCGATGTGCACCTTGGTAACGAGCGGGCACGTCGCGTCGATCGTCTGCAGCTTTCGATTTCTCGCAGCGGCTCGAATCTCCGGCGAAACGCCATGCGCGCTATACAGCAGGATCGAACCGTGCGGCACTTCGTCGATATGGTCGACGAACGTCACCCCTTCGCGCGTAAACCGCTCGACGACGTATTTATTGTGGACGATCTCGTGGTAGACGTAGATCTTCGATCCGAAAATCCGAATCGCTTCGTCGAGGCACTCGATCGCCATGTTGACGCCGGCACAGAAGCCGCGCGGGTTGGCCAGCAGTATTTCCATTGCGAGAGAACCAGCCTTCAGACGGTTGCGTCGTCCAGTTCGGGGAGCAAACCCGCACCCTTCGCCGGTTTGCGGGTCTTCCCTGCTATTTTAGGCGGCCGGACGGCTTCATTCCACCGTCACGCTTTTCGCCAGATTTCGCGGCCGATCGACGTTGCAGCCCCGCAACAGCGCGATGTGATACGCCAGCAGTTGCAGCGGCACAGCGGTGACCAATGGCTGCAGGAATTCGTCGACGTCGGGAACGTGAATCACGTCGTCCACCAGGTCCGCCAGTTTGTCGTCTCCCTCACAGGCGATGGCAATGACCGGTCCGCCGCGCGCCTTGATCTCTTCGATGTTGCTCATCACTTTCGGGTAAATGCTGCCGCGCGGGACGACGAACACGCTCGGCGTCGCCTCATCGACAAGGGCGATCGGGCCGTGCTTCATTTCGGCCGCCGGGTAACCTTCAGCGTGAATATAGCTGATCTCTTTCAGCTTGAGCGCGCCTTCAAGAGCAACCGGGAAGTTGTAGAGCCGCCCAAGGTAAAGAAAATTGTTCGCACGGTGATACTTCTCCGCAACCTCGCGGACCGCATCGTGGCAACCGAGTGTCATGCGGATGACGTCGGGCATTGCCCGGAGCCGTTCAATCATCTGTTGACCGGCGGGAAACGAAAGGTGCCGCATTCGGCCGAGATACATCGCCAGGAGCGCAAGAGTCGTCACCTGTGACGTAAAGGCCTTTGTCGATGCCACTCCGATCTCCGGTCCCGCGTGCAGGTAGATTCCGCCATCCGCTTCGCGCGCGATCGTCGAGCCGACGACGTTGCAGATCGCGAGCGTCGGATGACCCTTCCGCTTGCATTCGCGCATCGCGGCCAGCGTGTCGGCGGTTTCGCCCGATTGCGTAATTGCGAAAACCATCGTCCGGTCGGTCATCGGAGGATTGCGGTAACGGAGCTCGCTCGCGTACTCGACTTCCGTCGGAATGCGGGCGAATTCCTCAATCAGATACTCACCAACCAGTCCCGCATGCCAGCTCGTTCCACATGCGGTGAGAACAATCCGATCAATGCGCCGCAGCTCCTGCGGATCGAGATTGAGCCCGCCGAACTTCGCCGTCGCTTCGTCGTCGTCGAAGCGTCCGCGCAGTGCGTTCTCAATTGAAATCGGCTGCTCGTAGATTTCCTTGAGCATGTAATGCTCAAAATCGCCCAGTTCCACGTCGGCCGTCACCTGGTCGATTGTGTGAATCGACGGCGACAACGTCCCGGCGTCCCGATGAATCAGCTCGATGTTTTCCGGACGCACAACCACGAGCTCGTGGTCCGCGAGATAGACGACCTCGTCGGTGTATCCGACAAGAGGTCCGGCGTCGCTCGCAAGAAAGTTCTCCCCTTTCCCGATTCCGACAACGAGCGGGCTCCCGGCCCGCGCGGCGATCAGAAAGCCCGGAAAGTCGCGAAACAGAATCGCGAGACCGTACGTCCCCTTGAGCTTTGAAATTCCGAGCTTCACCGCGTTGACGCAGGTTGATTCGTCAGTTGCGGATTCGCCGAGCCGGACCTGCTCCGCGAGGTGATGCGCGACCAGATGTGCGATCGCTTCCGTATCGGTCGCCGAGCGGAAGACGTAGCCCAGCTCCTGAAGCTGATTGCGGAGGGTGGCGTAGTTCTCAATCACGCCGTTGTGGACCAGAACCACTTCGCCGTTGCCGCCAAGATGCGGATGCGAGTTGGCATCCGTGGTGGCTCCGTGCGTGGCCCACCGGGTATGCCCGATGCCGACGGAACCTTCAATCGAGCTTGTGTCCAGAAGGCGGGCGAGCTGTTCGACCCGCCCCGCTTTCTTGCGAACGGCAATCTCGTCATTGTTCCAGACGGCAATTCCGGCGCTGTCGTAGCCTCGGTACTCGAGCCGACGCAGTCCTTCGAGAAGAACGTCCGAGGCCTGACGTGAACCGACGTATCCGACGATGCCGCACATGAGCTTTCACACTCCTTCGTGAAAACGGGCAACTCTGGATGGCCGGGAAAATTATAGCATCGGGCATATCCCGTCAATCCGGCCCTTGTTCAGAGGCTTGGCCGGCGCCCCCCTTTCATCCGTATAGGCGCGCATTCCGTTTTCTGCCAAACTCCCGGCCCCATCGAATTCTCCGTTTTCGATTCTCACATCCCGTCCCCCCCGAAACCGGTCGGATCTCAATTCCAGGGAAAACCTTGGACGATGAGCATTTCCGTCGTCATCCCGATTTTCAACGAGTGCGAAAGCATCCGGCCGATGCACTACGCGCTGGAACGCGTGTTGTCGGAACTTCGCCGCCCGTACGAGATCATCTTCGTCAACGATGGTTCCGATGACGGCTCCGGACGCGAACTCCGTGCGCTGGCGGAACAGCATAATTGCGTGAAAGTCGTCGAGCTGCGGCATAACTTCGGACAATCCGCCGCAATGAGCGCCGGCATTCAGTTTGCCACCGGCGACGTCATCATCACGATGGACGGCGACCTGCAGAACGAGCCGGCGGACATCCCGCTGTTTCTCGAGAAAATCGACGAAGGTTACGATCTGGTCCACGGCTGGAGGCGTTCCAGAAAAGACAAGCTCATC
>JBFWWA010000524.1:0-4073 GCA_050246455.1 Planctomycetaceae bacterium | reverse complement strand
CGGTCCGTGGAAGGCGCATCTCATCTGGCATAGCGCCTGCAACGAGACCCCCAGCTTTCTCGACATTACCGGCGACGGCAAACCCGAACTGCTCCTCGGCTCGCAGCCCGAATCGCAGCTCGGATTCATCCCCATTCCCTCTCCGGAAAAAGCGACCGAGAAATGGACCTTCTACCCGGTCGGCCAGACCGGGGATCCGATGAAGAACGGCACGTTCAAATACTACCACGGACTCGGCGCCGGCGATTTCAACCGCGACGGACGCGTCGACGTCCTCATTCCGCACGGCTGGTACGAAGCTCCCGAAGATCGCACGTCCGGTCCGTGGGAGTTCCACCCGCTCCCGCTGTCGAAGGAAGAAAACGGAAACCCGCTCTCCGCCGCCAATCTCTTTGCGGAAGATCTCGACCTGGACGGCGACAGCGACATCATGATGAGTTCGGCACACCAGCACGGAGTCTGGTGGTTCGAGAACATCGACGGCAAGAAGATGAAGTACCATCTCATCGACGAGACGGTTTCGCAGACGCACGCGCTCGAATACATCGACATCAACGGCGACGGCGAAAAAGACCTCGTCACCGGCAAGCGATTCTTCGCCCACAACGGCGGCGACCCCGGCGCCTACGATCCGGTGAAGATGCTCTGGTACGAAGTGCATCGCACAAAAGGGGAAGCGCCGAAGTTCATCCGCCATGAAATCCCGGAAGGTTACGCGAGCGGTGTCGGCACGCAGTTCCAGGTGACCGACTTCAACAACGACAAGCGTCCCGACATCGTCCTCTCGAACAAGAAGGGAGTGAACCTGATTCTGCAGGTCGCTCCGAAATAACATCGCACCCGGGTGACGCATCCAGGAAAAACTGTGGTGCTCCGGCCAAGTGTCGAGTGGCAGGGGCAAACGGGCACCCGCCGAAGGGTGGTCCCTGTCCCCCGGTTTTGCATCGCCCCTCTGGAATTCGAAACGCATTCCTCAAGACTCCGGGGCACGCTTCGCTTTGCCCCGGCCACGCGGTTTTCGACCCCTATTTCCAGTGGTTCTCCCGGTTCGGGTGGGACGCCCTGCCAAGGGCGTGGTCTTCACGCAATCTGACCACGCCCTTCGCAAGCTCAGCGAGTACCACGCAGATTCGTCGTTGCCCTTCGCGCAAATCGACAGTTGTTGGGCAAAATATCCCCTGCCTGCATGGACCCTTCGGCTGGTCCGGGATCCGCGAATTCACTGGCGGGACAGGGAACTTTTTCCCTGAATTCAGCGTCGATTCGATAGAAATTCCGGGAAAAGTCAGCGTTTCCCCCGAGGTTCTTCGGGGGTTATACGCATTGAAAACATCTGCACCTCCGCGAAAATAACGGCATCAGTTTGTAGGCAGGGAAGCGCCCCTGGCAGACTCCGGCGACGTTCCGCGGCTCGTCGCGGCGATCGATCGAGGGTTAATCACGCAATCGAAGAGAGATCACGTGATGCAGGCAGCGGGCGTACTCGACTCCAGGCCGATCGCACAGATCACCGTGAGTGGTCCGGTGGAAGGGGAATCCCGAATCCACCGACTCGAGAATTCTTTTGCGATCATCGGCCGTTCGCGCGAATGCGATATTCACCTCGACGGCGATGAAGTCAGTTATCGCCACGCGTATCTGCAGAGCATCGGCGGTCGTGTTCTCTGCACCGATCTCTGCAGCCGGACCGGCGTCATCTGGAACGAAGGGACGCGCCCCGCCGGCTGGCTGAACGCGGGGCAAGTCGCGAAGATCGGCCCGTACGAGCTGAAACTTTCCGATCCGGCTGCCGTGCCGGACGAATCGACCGAGGATGACGTCGCGAATCCGCTCGATCCGATCGCCGCGTCCGCTCGTCTGCTCCCGCGAGTCCGCATCGAAGCGATGGAAGGGAAACTCCCGGCCCAGCGCTGGAAAATCAACCGCACGCTCACTCTCATCGGCCGTTCTCCCGGCTGCGCGCTTCGGTTCAAAGATAAAGAAGTCTCCACCGTGCATTGCGCGCTCCTGCTTACCACCCACGGCTTCAGCGTCATCGACCTGCTCGGAAAAGGTGGAACGCTGGTCGACAACAAGCCGGTCCGGTTCGAGAGGCTCAACGACGGCTCCGTCATTGAAATCGCCGACTACCGGATGCGCGTTCTGATCGAACACCCCTCCGCGTCGAGCGCTCCGGCTCCGGCGAAAACCGCTCCGCCGACCACCGCGGTGAATATCGAAACCGAAACGGCTGTCGAAGTTCCCGGGAACTCCGGCGACACGTCCGCTGACCTCATTTCCGGAACGGAGTTCTTCAAGGTGATGCGCCTGGCTCGAAACGGCCAGACGCTGATTGTGACGTTCCTCGGCGATGCAAGCCGGTTCCATTACGCCGATGTGCACCGCGAATCGAACATGGCGCGCTGGACGCTCTCCAAGCCCGATTTCAAAAACGTCATCATCGATTTCGGCAACCGCGACATTTACAGCGCCGTCAATTTCACGACCGCCTGCAATCTGGCCCGCGTGGCATCCGACCGGGGGGGCCGCGCCGTTTTCTGCAACACCACCAATCGGACGATGCACGTCCTCGAAACGATGCACTACGACGGTCTCTGGCCCCGCACCGGAACGCTCGACGAAGCACTCGCCGCCGTCGTCGCTTGAACGCGTTGTCGTTCCCGTAAAACGGGGGGCATGCCCTCGGCCTTGCGACGCCATGAATCGATGCGCAACTACGGGGCCCCTTTTCGCCGGCGCGGAATTGTCAGGCGCGCCAGGCCGATCCCCGTCCGGCCGAAATCGTCTCCGGAATACAGGTACCGGCCACGATCGTCGGGAAGGCTCCACGGATACGAAACGCGCTCCGAATCGAACGTCCCGGGCGATCGGCTCGGGCCGAGCACCTGCCCGCGATCGTGAAAGACCTTCCCGTCGTCCGAGTCCGCCACGTGAATGCGGTACTGCCGCCCCGGGAAGTCGCGCGTCATCTTTGCGGCGGTCGAAAAGAGCATCAGCCAGCGCTCCCCCTCTTTCCAGACAGAGGGTCGCGCGCTCGTCCCCTCCGGCTCGGCGTCAATCGCCAGATTGTTCGGGGGCTTCGTCCAATGGATGCCGTCGCTCGATTCCGCAAAGCGAATGAACGAGCGGTCGTCGCGAAAATCTTTCCCCGGCCCGCGCGGCTGCACGGCTGTGTAAAACGTCCGCCACGTTTCCCCATCCCGCACAACGCAGTTCGTGCCGAGACTCACCGTATCGACGCTGTCGGTCTTGAGAATCCGTTCGGGATGCTTCTCCCAGGTCTTTCCACCGTCGCGCGAAAACGCGAGACCCGGGAGGTGCCCCGTGAAATACATCCGGTGATGATCGCCGACGTCGACGACGCACGGCATGAGCACCCCCTTCGTATCGCGCGGATCGGGGCGAAGACAGGGTTCCTTCGCTTCATCGACCACGTTGAAGTCCTGGTCGACGTCGAGCCAGCCGATGACGAACGGTCCGTCGGCCGTCTCGCGGCCTGTCAGCCAGACGCGGTAGCCTCCCCCCGCGCGCGGCAGTGCGCAGCACATGCCGCTGTGATGCGCCCGCCACGACGACTTCGGGTTGGGCGATATGACCGCCCGGCTTGCGTGCGCCGCATCGGCAACCGTCGGGGCGTCTTCATCCGGACTGTTGAGCGTATTGGGAATCAGCAACGCAAAGAGAGCCACGACAATTGCGAGAACGACCGCAATCGCTCCCAGCTTCAGCGCTCTCATCGGCGATTCTCGGTGGGAGTTCACCCCAACAGGGGATGCGTCGCCGCATCACGTGTGGTCGGGCGCGGAGCCAACCGGCTGGCATTGCCGGGAATCGAGATGAGTGCGGACGAGAGGAGTCGAACCTCCACGGGCTGTTAAGGCCCACTGGCTCCTGAGGCCAGCGCGTCTGCCAATTCCGCCACGTCCGCAACTCGATTGCTCCGCTGATTTCCCTCTCAAAGAGGCAACCAGACCGGAAGAAAGAGGATAGAAGTTTGCCCTGTGCGGAGCAAGTCTGCGGGCCGTTTCAAAATCGGACGCGGCAACGATTGGAATCAGCCCCGGGAAATACTT
>JBFWWA010000523.1:0-4073 GCA_050246455.1 Planctomycetaceae bacterium | reverse complement strand
TATTCTGCACATTTCCCGAATTCGGTCCAGATCAGTCCCAAGTCCCGTAATCCCCGGCACGCAACCCCCGAAACCACATCATGATGAGTAGTTCCGACGACAAGTCGTCGGCTTGGCTAAGCTCGATATGCCTGATCCCGAATCCCTGAATCCTAGCCCCGGAACCTTCCTTTGAAGCCGCTTGATGAACCGCTCGATATTCTGGTCGTCGCCCCGCATCCGGATGATGCTGAGTTGAGTGTCGGAGGGACGATCCTTCGCAGTCGCAAGGAAGGGAAACGGGTCGGTGTGCTCGAACTGACAACCGGTGAGCCGACTCCCCGCGGCTCGCTCGAGATTCGCGCGCGGGAAACCGATGCGGCGACGAAGGCGCTCGACCTGACCTGGCGGGGGAACCTCGGTTTGCCGAACCGCAATCTTGAAGCGACGCTCGACGCGCGCCGGCTGCTTGCAGAGGCGTTCCGGCTGACGCGGCCGCGCGTCATTCTTGCGCCGTACTGGGACGACGTCCATCCCGACCATGTCGCTGCCAGCCGGCTTTGCGACGATGCCCGCTTCTGGTCGAAACTGTCGCGAAGCGACATGTCGGGTGAGCCGTGGTGGCCGCCGCGCATTTACTATTTCTGGAGCATTCACCTTCGCATTCACCCGAAGCCGGCATTCGTCCTCGATATCAGCGATGTGATCGAGCAGAAGCTGGCCGCGATTGCATGCTACCAGAGTCAGTTCGATACAACGCGCCAACCGGGAGGGCCGCCGACGGCGCTCGACGACATGCGAGCTCGCAATCGGTACTGGGGGTGGAGCATCGGAACGGAATACGCGGAACCGTTCGGTGCCCGCGAAGAGATCGGCATCCGGTCGCTCTCGTCGCTTGGCTGACCGGACGGCGAGCGACTGGAATTGAGCAAGGCGTTATGACGGTACGTGTCGAGTTCTTTGGTCTCGCGCGGCGCACGGCAGGGTGCGCGTTTCTCGACGTTGAAGCGGCGACGCTCGGCGATGCCATCGAGAGGATTCGCGAAGAGCTGCCTCAACTCGCCTCTATCTGTTTTGCTGATCGAACTCTCAGCGCGGGCTACCTTGCCAATGTGAACGGAAAGCAGTTCACTCGCGACCCCGAATGCCCGCTCAAGCCGGGCGACAGCGTGCTGATTCTCTCGAACGATATGGGGGGATGAGCCCGCACGCGGGAGTCCGTCGTTGAGATGCAAAAAAAGCACAGACAGGAATGTCTGTGCTCCAGCTGCGAAAAGTTGCTGACGCGCTACGTCGGCAAATCGACTTTGATTTTCAGATCGCGAAGCTGCCGCGCGTCGACGGTTGACGGTGCGCCGCTCAAGAGGTCGGCGGCTTTCTGGGTCTTCGGGAACGCGATCACTTCGCGGATGTTGTCGTTGCCGCAGAAGAGCATCACCCACCGGTCGAGGCCGAGGGCAATGCCGGCGTGCGGAGGCGCACCGTATCGAAGCGCTTCGAGCAGGAAGCCGAACCGCCGCTCCGCTTCTTCGGAGGCGATGCCGAGCAGATCGAAGATCTGCTGCTGTACGCCGGCATCGTGAATACGAACCGAGCCGCTGGCCGCTTCGTACCCGTTGACGACCAGATCGTACGACTGCGCGCGGACCCGACCGGGATCGCTCTGCAGGTACGGCACGTCTTCGCCGACCGGCTGACAGAACGGATGATGTTCCGCGTCCCACCGGTTCTCTTCGGCATTCCAGGAGACGAGCGGGAAGTCGATGATCCAGGCCGATTTCATCTCGCTCGGGTCGTACAGCTTCAGCTCTTTGCCGAGACGGTTGCGAAGAGCAGCGAGCGCCGCCGACGTCACCGACTTCTTCGCATCGGCGACCAGGAACAGCAGGTCCCCTGGCTTGGCGGCGAAGCGAGAGATGATTTCCTGATGTTCCTCGGGCTTGAAGAACTTTGCGATCGGCGAGTCGAGCCCCTCTTCCTTCACGCGGAAGAAGCCGAGCCCCATCGCGCCGTAGATCTTCACGAACTCCGTCAGCTCGTCAATGTTCTTCCGGCTGTATTTCTCGGCGGCGGCCGGCGCGCACAGTCCGCGGACGCGGCCGTCGCCGGACTCAACGGCCGACTGAAACGCCTTGAATTCGCATTTCTTCGCGATGTCCGTGACGTCGACGAGTTCCATCCCGAAGCGAAGGTCGGGCTTGTCGGTCCCGTACTTCTCCATCACTTCGTGATAGCTGTAGCGGGGCAGCGGAAGCTGCACCTTCACGCCACGAACCTTCTCCTCGAGGAACGCAACGAGACCGTCGATCGTGTTCAGAATGTCTTCACGCTCGACGAACGCCATCTCGACGTCAATCTGAGTGAATTCCGGTTGACGATCGGCGCGCAGGTCTTCATCGCGGAAGCAGCGCGCAATCTGCATGTAACGGTCGTAACCCGCGACCATCAGAATCTGCTTGTAAATCTGCGGAGACTGCGGCAGCGCGTAGAACGCTCCGTGGTGCACGCGGCTTGGCACGAGATAGTCGCGCGCACCTTCGGGAGTGCTGCGGCCGAGCATCGGCGTCTCGATTTCCAGAAACCGATGGGAATCGAAATAGTCGCGAACGTGTTTCGTGATCTGATGCCGCAGAATCATCGCCTGCTGCAGCGACGGGCGGCGGAGATCGAGAAATCGATACTTGAGCCGCAACTCTTCATTCGGCAGTTCGCTCGAACCTGGTTCAAACGGCGGCGTCCTGCTCTTGCTGAAGACCTGAAGCGTCTTTGCACGGACGTCGATCTCACCCGTTTCCAGTTTCGGGTTCACCATGTCCGACGGGCGGGCGACGACGTCACCGGTGACCTGAATGACGTCTTCGCTGCGCAGCGAGCGCGCGACGGCGTGCATTTCGGAGTTGATGTCAGGATTGAACACGACCTGCGTCTTGCCGTAGCGGTCGCGGAGGTCGATGAACACCAGCCCGCCGTGATCGCGATAGCTGTCGACCCAGCCGCAGAGGGTGGCCGTCTGGCCCACGTCGCTCTTTCTCAAATCGCCGCAAGTTTTCGTCCGAAGCACCGCAGATTCCTTACTAGATCGAATGAGGCAAACCGAAAACTTTCGGCCGTTTGCGGCTTAACGGAGAGTCCCGTCGTCAACTGACGTCGAAGGTCCGACGGCGTCCCGTCGGCGTGCGAATCTCCGGCCGGCCGAACGCTGAACATCGGCCATTCGCCCGCGAAGGGGCTTATTATAGAGACCCCCCGTCCCCCCGCAATGGCGGCGCAACAACGGGCAAACGGCCGGAAACCCCGCAGTTTTCCCGGCCGAATGTGATCGTCGGACATAACCCCGCCACAAGGTCGGGACGTTCCTGGTTCGCACGGACCTTTCAGAATTGAGATCCTGAAAGCGATCGAGGTTCGCGGCGCTCCGAATGGATCGCAATACCGGGAGAAAGGGGTGGCCACCGTTGGGATGCGGCTGCGCATTTAATCGCTGACGGCATGACTCGACTTGCGATAGTCAAGCGGCGGCTTCTGGCCCGGTTCCATCAGAGTTTCGTACTTTTCACGGCCGAGCTTTTCCCGTTGTTCTGCCTTGGCCCGGGCCAGCGTGTGGGGTGAGGTGTAGAGATCCCAGGCCGTCGCAGCCAGTACGCGGGCCGCGAGCGTCATCCCGTTGTGCGCAATGCTTGTTCCACCGCAGGCAACGGCTTGCCACGAATGCGCGGTAGTACCCGGGACCCAGCATGCCGTTGTGAAGCCGGTCGTGGGAACTTTCCAGGAAACGTCGCCGACGTCGGTCGAACCCTTTCCGATCGTTCCACTCCGATCGGTGACCGTCCTGATGCTGTCGAGCGATTCGCGTTTCTCGAATGATTCCTGCAGACGGGTTGCGAACTGCAGTTCATCCGCGGTGTAAGAGAGCCTGTTGAGCGATTTGAGATTCGCCATCGTGATTTCTGCGAGCGCATTGTTCGGCTGAATCTCGCGGACCCCTCCCTGATAGTTCACTTCGAGTTTGGTTTCGGTCGCAAGAGCTCCGGCCTGAGCGCAAAGGAGCAATCGCTGATAGGCGGCGCGCAAAGGCCTGGCATGCGGGTGACGGA
>JBFWWA010000522.1:0-4075 GCA_050246455.1 Planctomycetaceae bacterium | reverse complement strand
TCAACGGGCAGCCGGCGTCGAATTTTCACGTCGTCGTCGATCTGATCAAGAAGACTCAGCCGGGACAGGAAGTCGATGTTGTCGTGGTGCGCGAAAGCAGCACCGTGAACCTCAAAGTGGTCATGGGAGGCTGGACGAACTTCAATCCGTGACAGGTTCGCCCACAAGACCCGATCGTCGCTCGAATCTCTTTCGCAGATCGCACTGATGCGCATTGCCATTGCTTCCGACCATGCCGGTTTCGAATACAAGGAGCGGATCATCGCGCACCTTGAGAAACTGGGGCACGACGTCAAAGATTTCGGGACGAGTTCCAATGAACCGGTCGATTACCCCGATTTCATCCGCCCCGCCGCGGAAGCAGTCGCCGCCGGCCAGTTCGATCGGGCGATCGTGCTCGGAGGTTCGGGGAACGGTGAGGCGATTGTCGCGAACCGCGTTCCGGGAGTCCGCTGTGCGCTCTGCTGGACCGTCGAAATTGCCGAGCTTTCCCGCAGGCACAACGATGCCAATGCAATCTCGATCGGCCAGCGCACAATTTCCCCGGAAACCGCATTGGCAATCGTCGATGCGTGGCTGAATACGCCGTTTGACGGAGGTCGACACGCGAAACGGATCGCGAAGATCGACAACACTCCTCAAGCCAGCTAATCTGGTCCTCTCGCCCCCTGTTTTTGCACCCGCCCAACGCCGCTCGGGCAACTTTTCGCTTCCAAAAAGGTATCTGGAGAAATGACGCATCCCTGGCATGACGTAACCCCCGGTGAAGACCTTCCGATGGAATTCACCGCCATCATCGAGATTCCAATGGGGTCCAACGTCAAATATGAGCTCGACAAGCAGACCGGCTTGCTCCGGCTCGACCGCGTGCTCTATTCCGCGGTTCACTATCCCGCGAACTACGGCTTCATTCCGCAAACGCTTGCCGAAGACGGCGACGCACTCGACGTCCTGGTCCTCTGCCAGGAGTCCGTCGCCCCTCTCACCCTCGTGAGCGCACGAGCCATCGGCCTGATGACGATGGTCGACAGCGGCAAGCGCGACCACAAGATCCTCGCCGTCGCCGTCAACGACCCCGAGTACAACGGCTTCCGCGACGCCAGCGAACTGCCGCACCATCGGCTCGCCACGCTCCGCCGCTTCTTCCAGGACTACAAAACCCTCGAAGGAAAGGCCGTCGAAGTCGACGAATTCCAACCCGCCGCCTTCTGCGTGCAGATCGTCGAAAACGCCCTGCACCAGTACAGCCTGAGCCGCCGCCGCGGATTCCAGTTCTGAAGCCGCGTCAATCAGTTTGGCCAGCGGAGAGCATCTGCTCTCCGTTTTTTTGCGCGCGGACGTCGATTTGACGGTTCCCGCCAATAATTCCGCAATTTCTACGAATCGCTGATTCCGCCGCGGATAAAATGGCTAATGGCGTTTCATCGATTCGGGAGATGCGAAGTATGAGTCTGCTCGGCAACATCATCTGGCTGATCTTTGGCGGGTTCATTGCAGGAGCGGCACATATTCTGGCCGGGCTGCTGTTCTGCCTCACGATCATCGGCATTCCGTTCGGCTACCAGGAGATCAAGCTCGGCGTCGCCACGCTCGTTCCCTTCGGCATGGAACGCGTAAAACTCGAGGGAGCCGATTCGGCGATCAACCTGATCCTGAACGTGATCTGGCTCGTCGTCTGGGGCTGGGCTCTCGCGCTCAATCACCTCTTCTGGGCGCTGGTACTCGCGATCACCATCCTCGGAATCCCGTTCGCGAAACAGCACTGGAAGCTGACGCTGCTCTCCGCATGGCCTTTCGGCTATGACCTGAGGCCAATCGATACGCCGGTGCATATATAGGTTCGCCGCGGAAATGCACCCACGCCCCTTCGGCGGGTGGCCGGGGCAAAGCGAAGCGTGCCCCGGTCTTCGAAAGCTTAATGTCCGTCAGACGGCAGCGACGTCTCCTTGTCACATTGCTGCACTGCAGAATCACCGGAGCTTAGCGCAATCCGGGGCACGCTTCGCTTTGCCCCGGCCACCCTGATGCCTTTGGCCTTCCTGCTCGTGTGAGTCTGACAATGCTCACATTGAAATTCACGATGTGACGTCGTGAATTTGAGTGACTCACAGCGACCACGGGACGTCGAGCTTCATCGACTTCGCCGTCTTGTCGAGCTGGGCGACGTGGTCGCGGTGCATCGGAATCCCCTCGCGCTTCCAGCGCTCAGTCCGCTCCGCCTCGAGCTCGCCCGGCAGGCGGACCTTGTCAAAACCTTCCGCCGGTGCGATCGCGCGGATCTCGCTGATCGAGGAATCGAGCTCGGCGTAGAAAGTGTCGAGATCGATGAACTTCGAGATGTCGATCGCGTAGAAGAAATGTTCCGAGCCATCGACTGCGACCGACCAGGTCTTGTGAATCGGCATCCGCGCACCGACAAGCGGGCCCGCCAACACGGAAGACAAAAATGCGAGCCCGTATCCGCGCGCACCGGCAAAGGGCAGCAGCGTCTTCGCGGCCTTCGGATCGCACGTCGGCGTCCCTTCGGCATCGAGCGCCCAGCCTTCGGGAATCGGGCGGCCGTAGAGTCCCAGGCTTTCGACCTTCCCCCACGATGAAACCGCACAGGCGGCATCGAGAATGAACGGCGGTCCGCTGCGTGACGGCACACCCCAGCAGAAGGCGTTGTTCGCGGTTCCCGGCGCGCGACCGCCGTACGGAGCAACCGTCGCCGGTCCAGTACTCGTCGTGTTGTAGCTGATCATTCCTGCTTCTGCGGCCATCATCGCGTAGACGGCGGCAGCACCGTAATGCTGGCCCCTGCGGATTGCCACAGTGCCGGTCCCGACCGCTTTCGCTTTCTCGATTGCGAGCTGCATTCCCTTCGTCGCCGCGACGTGCCCGAGCCCGAGCCCGCCGTCGAGGACTGCCATCGCGGCCGTTTCCGTGACGGTGAGAACTTCAGCGCGCGGGTCGATGTCGCCTGTATCCATGGCAGCGAGATAGCGGCTGATCGCGCGGCTTCCGTGCGAATGAATTCCGCGCAGGTCCGCTTCGATCAACCGCGCTGCGCCGATTTCCGCTTCGGCGGCATACATCCCCTTGCCGACGAGCATCTTCACCATCAGGTCAAACAGGGCCTTCGGCTGAACGACAATTTCCTGCGAGGAATCGTGCGGGACGTCAAGTGTGGTCATGGTGTGTGATGGCTGAGGGTTGAAGACCGTGCGTTGAGGGTCGGTAGTGGCCGGTATCGCGGGACGCTGTCAGAAAGCTTATCGCCTTCTCACACTTCGAACGACTGATACAGCTGCGGGACGATCGGATCCTCGTCGGAGCAATCGTGCAGCAGTCGGGCGGTGGCCTGAGCCGCTTCACTTTCGCCATGCACAATGAATGCCTGACCAATTCCTCCTTGGGATGCCATGTGGCCGAACCACCAGCTGAAGTCGTTCGCGTCGGCATGGGCCGAGAGTCCGTTCAGCGTGACCACTTTCGCCCTGAGTGGCAGCAGGCGGTCAAAGATCTTCACTTCCGGCCGTTTCTCGACGAGCCTCCGCCCCAGAGTGTGCTCCGCCTGAAATCCAATGATGAGAATGGTGTTCCGTTCATCGGTCACACCATGCTTCAGATGGTGACGGATGCGCCCGCTTTCGCACATGCCGCTCGCGGAGATGACGACGAACGGCCCCTTGCGACGGTTGAGTTCCGCACTTTCCTGCGAAGACTGCACGTAGGTGAGCCCGGGAAACGCGAAGATGTCCTTGTCTTTCTGCAGGGTCCGCCACGCATCGGCGTCGAGCAAATCTTTGTTATTGCGATAGATTTCGGTCATTCGCGACGCCAGGGGGCTGTCGACGAACACGGGAATGTTCGGGAGCCTCCCTTCAAAAGCGAGTTCGTTCAGGAAATAGACGATTGCCTGCGTCCGTCCCAGAGCGAATGCGGGAATGATGACACGCCCCCCCACGTTCGCCGCATCCTCCACAACTTTGAGCAGCGCGTTCTTGAGATCTTCGGCCGGCGGATGAAGACGGTTTCCGTAGGTTGACTCGGTGATCAGCACATCGCAGCCATCGACGAGTTGAGGATTGCG
>JBFWWA010000521.1:0-4077 GCA_050246455.1 Planctomycetaceae bacterium | reverse complement strand
CGACGCGAGTGACGACTTGCCGCGGAACGCGTTCTGATCGATCACGACATGAAAATCGAGCGGCAGCTTGCCGTTCTGCAGTTTGAGATGGCCCTCCACCGGATCGAGGAACTTGGCATACAGTTCGCCCGCGTCGGCCGGCACTCCCGCCTTCAATTCGGAGAACGTGATCTTCCAGTGCATGTCGATCTTGGGATTCTCGACTTCGGTCTTCCAATTGTTCTCGACGAGAATCTCCGCGTTCCCTTCCCGCAGGATCCGAAACGGGCCGCCGAGATACGTGACGACCAGCGGCAACGGGACGCGAGCCGCCTTCCATTGCGACATCTGTTCGTTGACTCCGGTGCTGCACGTAATCTCAAACGGCTCGCCATCGATCTTTCCGATCGCGTTGGACGAGAAAAGAATGTCGAGCACCGGCCATTGGCTTTCGTAGTCGTCGATGACGAACGAATCGAGCTCGAGCTTTACTTCCGCCACTCCGCCGGGGGGCGTGCGGTCGGTCACGTTAAGAGCAGCATCCTGAATCGAAAGATGCTCGACGACGAATGGCTTGCGCGGCGCCTCTTCGGCGGGTGCGACCCGCTTGTACGTCCCGCGAACGCCGCTCGCTTCGATGCTCTCGACGCGCCGCTCTTTCTTGAGCACGCTCATCACCGAAAGCTTGATGGCACAGCGGTCGAGATGGATCTCATAATCGGAAGAGGGATGCCCTTCGCGTGCAACGTCCAGCTTCTCGAATTCAATCCGGCCGGTGAACAGGCTGCCGCGCGCCCCGTCGAAATCGATTTTGATGTCCGATCGTTTCGCAACGCGGTTGGTTGCAAACCGGACGACCGACTCGAAGAACAGAAAGTTCGCAGCGAGAAGCCCGACGATCGAAATGCCCGATGCAACCGCGCCGGTGATCGCAATCCGTCGCGTCCAGATCTGAAGCCCGGTTCGCGGCGCTGGCTCCACAACAGGGGGCGCGGGAACAATGGTCGCCTGTCGATCATCGGCCCGCTCAACAACCGGCTGCTCATCGACCTGCTTTTCCGGAGTGGTGCGTGTCTCGACGGTTTTCGTCGTGCTGCCGCGGTTGAACAGCACATACACCACGAAATCGACGATGACCGCAATGACAATTCCGATCAGCTCGATCGTCACCATCAAGAGCGGGATCATCGTGCCGACGATGATCTCGACGAGTATCATCCCCAACGCGATGATCACTTCCATCGGTCGCTCCGCTCAAAGGGACACTCGAGTCAGCCGTTCGGAACAGGGGTAGTTCGCCCGTCGCTTTCGCTTATTAAACGAAAAAGCCAGCCCGAAGGCTGGCTCTTGAGTGGGCGATACTGGACTCGAACCAGTGACCTCCACGATGTCAACGTGGCGCGCTAACCAACTGCGCCAATCGCCCTTAGGATGCGAAGCAGCCCGGTCGGGCCGCCTCGAACAGCCAGAGTTTACAACAGTTCGCCGAGTGACGCAAGAATCGCGGAATCGCCCGCCGATGCGCATTTTCGGAATGTCGTGCTCGAATCGTGCCGATTGGGAGCTTTCGGGTGACCGGCGTCTTGCTTTGAAGTGCGTTTCCCCTCAATTCCCCCGTGAACCTGCCGCTTCACCCGCCCCTCTGACGGATCTATAATGGCGGCGGTTGATGCCAGCGCGCGAATAGATTGTGAGATCGGAATGCCCTCCCACCCGGATACGACTCCCCCGGTTCCCGCCGAGGGGAGCGGCGCGCCTGCAAGAAAATCATTCTGGCATTTCTGCCCCTTCGCCGCAGTTGGAATTGTTGACGACTGGTCGCACGAATTCTACTGCGAGATGCGAACGCTGCTGCAGCGACGCCTCCGCTATGCCGCGCTGATCCTGTTCAGCGGCTCGCTGATCTTCCTGCTGCGGAATTTCATCGGCGGTTCGAAGCTTGCGGTGGACGGCGATATGCCGGTCGATATCCAGCATATCCTGCTGACGATCGCGCTCGGGACCGTGGCCGCGAATCTCTGGACGCGCACCGTCCTCTCGCACGGCTGGCTGCGCTTCTGCGAAACGGTCATCTTCGGCGCTCCGGCACTCTATTTTCTCTGGTCGCAGGATCAGCGCGTCGGAAGTATCGACGTTCTCGATCGCGACCTCGCGAACCTGTTCATTGCGGAAGCGACGGCATTCTGGCTGCTGCTCATGCAGATCTACAGCATCTCGGTGCCGAACACGATCCGCCGCGCGACACTGGTGATCCTGCTGCTCGGCGCTCTGCCGCTGATCTCCCTGGCTGCCATGATCCCAAGGCATCCTGTCGCCGCTGAGATTTTCTCGAACGGCGGATTCACGACGATGTTTATCCAGCTCGGACTCGGCGCGGTTGTCTCAATCTGGGGCTCGTACCGGTTCGGCACGTTGCGCCGCGAAGCGTTCCATGCCCGGCAGATCGGATCCTACGTGCTCAAGCGACGGCTCGGCGGTGGAGGGATGGGAGAGGTCTTCCTCGCGGAACATCGCCTGCTGAAGCGTCCTTGCGCCGTCAAGCTCATTCGGGGGGAGATTGCCGGCGATAAAGACGTAATCGCGCGCTTTGAAAGCGAAGTGCAGGCGGCGGCCCGGCTCACGCATCCCAACACGATCGAAATCTACGACTACGGCCATACTCCCGACGGCACGTTCTATTACGTCATGGAATATCTCCCGGGTCTGAGCCTGCAGGAAATGATCGAACGCTTCGGGCCGATCGGCTCGCACCGGCTTGTGCACCTCCTGCGTCAGGTCTGTTTCGCTCTGCGCGAAGCGCACTCGATCGGTTTCATCCATCGCGACATCAAGCCGGGGAACATCTTCGCCTCCGAGCGCGGAGGAGTGTACGACATCGCGAAGCTGCTCGACTTCGGTCTGGTCAAGTCGATCGATACCGCGAACGATTCGCCGAATCTGACGATGCATGGCACGGTCGTCGGCTCGCCGCAGTATGCCGCACCCGAAGCAGCCATCGAAGGAAATCCGGACGAACGGAGCGACATCTATTCGCTCGGGGCGACCGCCTACTACCTCCTCACCGGGCAGCCGGTCTTTCCCGGCGAGAACACCCTCAAGGTCCTCTTCGCACACGTTAACGAAACGCCTAAGCCGCCGCGCGAGATCAATCCCGGAATTCCCGCCGATCTCGAAGCGGTCGTGATGAAGTGCCTCGAAAAGGATCCGGCGAAACGCTACGCGAACGTCATCGAGCTCGAACGCGCGCTCGCCGCGACATCCTGCCGCGATTGCTGGACACAGGAGATGGCTGCGAAGTGGTGGACCGAAGTCAACAGCGAAGTCGCTGCGACTGACGAGGACGCGACCATCGGCGACGAGACCAGCGTGACGACCGTCATGCCGCTCGAAAGCATCAACGCGTGAGTGAGACCTGCCGATTGCAACCGGCAGGCCTCTTCATCCCCGCAGCTTCGCGGCCTGCATGAGTTTGTCCGTCTCGCGATACGCCTCCGCCACCCACGCTTCAATCTTGTCCGGCTCCGGAGAGTACTCGAGCTCAATCGAGATCGTGCCGTCGATGCCGAGTTTCCGAATCTCATCGAGATAAGGCGGGAAGTTGACGACGCCGCGACCCGGCGGAAGGTCGCCGTGCACCTTGCCGTCGCAGTCGGAAATGTGAACGTGGATCGCCTTCCCTTTGAGCTTGCGCAGATCGGTCGGCGGAACATCCGCGAGGAGCAGATGCGAGACGTCGATGTTCGCGGCGAGAGACGGGTGGCCGACATCGTCGATAAAGCGGACCATGTTATCGACGCTGTTGAGCAGTGAGAGTGGAAACGGTTCGAGCTCGAGCGCGATCTTGAGTCCGAGCGATTCCGCGTATTCAGCCAGAACGCGGCAGTTCTCGACGCCGGTCCGCCACTGCTCGGCGGGAGGAATCACTTCGCGATTCCAGATGTATTCGCCGAGGACAAGCAGCAGGTTCTCGCCTTCGTACTCGTAGACGAGGTCGAGATATGCCTTCACGCGGTCGACGTGAAACTTCTGCACGCTTCTGCTGAAATCGATCAGTCCCACGGCGACGCAGCAGACGGAGACGATCGGAAGGTCGAGCCG
>JBFWWA010000520.1:0-4084 GCA_050246455.1 Planctomycetaceae bacterium | reverse complement strand
ATGCAAACTTTCAATTGACTCACTTCGCGATGCGATTCAGAATCGAGTGAACGACCGTACTCTCGAACGGTTCTCGATTTTCAATGCACCTGCCGCACTCCTTAGCCGAGGGTACCGGACCAGTGGTTCGAAACCAGACCGAAGTTGCGAGGCGCCGAACTGCGGCGACGTGGATCCGGACGCCCCGGAGGTTCCTGCCGCGCGTCGCGATGCTGCTCCTTGCAGTCATCATTTCCGGCTGTGGCGCGAGCACGTACGAGGAACGGCTCAAGGAATCGAAAGATTATTTCGCGTTCATTCAGCGCTACAACGACCAGCTCGAAAAGCCGTGGAAGGATGGCGTCTCCGGGATTGAGCTGCGCGTGCCGAAGAAGCTGAAACCGATCCCGGCGGTCACCACGCCCGCAGCCGAAGGTGAGGAAGCTCCGAAAGATCCGCGACAGCCCGATTATGTCGAGCTCGAACTGCCGGGGCTTGTCGGCGCATGGTCGGTGCCGGTCGGCACAATGGTCGACGGCTCGCCGACCGCGGTGAATTCGTATCTCTACGTGCTTTGTAACGCGGTGCTTCTCAAATCGCCGAATCCGCCCTTTCCTGCGAATGAATTTCACGACGAGGTCGTCGAGCGGCTCTCGAATGCCCTCGGTGTTCCGGTTCCGAAGCCGGACGTCTGGATCGATGAGTCGTTTCCGCGCACCGCCACGTACGTGAAGCCGAAGCCGTTTCACTCGCTGCTGCTGACGCCGACAGAACCGGTGAACGGCGTGCCGACCGAATTCAAACTGTACGAGTATCAGTCGGGCGATATGCGGGTTTCCATTCTCGCCGTCATGCCCCAGGGAGCGACGGCGAAAGACAACTTCCTGCCGATTCTTCCGCTGAGTCTCGAGACGCTTTCGGTTCCGCCGCAACCTCCGGCCACGGCCGTCCCGGCGACACCCGGTGCCGGGCCGAGCGGTGCCGCAAAGAAAAGCGGCGGCTTCTGAAACGCCGTTACGGCAACGTTCCCCCCCAATTCCGGAATGTCGCGGCGGAGGTGTCGTCTCGATCGCCCCGTCATGGCACAATGGGGCCCGGGCGCACTCCAAGACCACGCGAAGGATTGAACGACGTGATTGATCCGGAGGGAGTGGGGGCGAGTCCACTTTCGCCCAATGTCGAGAGCCGTCCCGGCCTCCTGCGCGCACTCGGCCCCGGAATGGCGACGGCCATTGTCGTCGGCAACGTGATCGGTTCGGGGATCTTCGCCAAGCCGGGACAGGTGGCTTTGGAGGGGGGCTCGTTCGGCCTCATCATCACCGCGTGGATCTCTGCCGGGCTGCTCTGCCTGATGGGTGCGCTCTGCTACGCGGAACTGGCGGTGATGCTTCCGCGTGCCGGAGGGGCGTACGTTTACCTCGGGCACGCGTACGGCCGTCCGGTCGGGTTTCTTTACGGGTGGAACGACTTTCTCTTCGGGCGCCCGGCGTCGATCGGCGCGCTCTCGTCGTTCTTTGCGTATCAGCTCGGCAAGGTTCTCGGCTGGAATCTCGAGTTCGCCGGAGAAGTGCTCCTCCCCCTCGCCGTGATTGTGCTGCTGGCAGGGGTGAACATCGCCGGCGTCATCTGGGGAGGACGGATGCAGGGAGCGACGACCATTCTCAAGATGGCGCTGCTCGCTTTAATTGCGCTCCTGCCGGTCATCTGCTATGAGCTCGGAACAGGGGGTGTCGACCCGGCGAATCTTGGTACGCAGCTGTCGAAACCGGCGACGGGGGGATTCGCGGTCATGCTGCTCTCGATCATGTGGGCCTACGACGGCTGGGAGGGGGTCACGCCGGTCGCCGAAGAAATCCGCGAGCCGCAGCGGAACATTCCGATCGCGCTGTTTGCGGGTCTCGGCACGGTGATGGTTCTCTATGTCTCCGCGAACGTCGCGTATCACACGGTTCTCTCGATGGATGAAGTCGCCGCAAGCCAGAACGTGGCGGTCGACGTGATGAAACGACTGCTCGGTTCGCACGGCGAAACATTGATGGCGGCGGGAATGATGGTGAGCGCGTTCGGCGCCATCAACAGCAACATGCTGCTCGGACCGCGCGTCTCTTTCGCGATGGGACGGGACGACGTTTTCTTCCGTCAGCTGGGGCGCGTCCACGTCAATTTCCGCACCCCGGTAACTGCCATCGTCGTGCAGGCGCTCATGAGCAGCGCGCTGATCCTTTCCGCGGCGATTCTCGTCCGGACCGTCCCGGCGCTCTACAAGACTTCAATCTTCGATCTCCTGACGAACTACTTCGTCTTCTCGGCCAGCATTTTTTATGTGCTCAATGTCCTCGCGATTTTTGTTCTGCGGCGCCGGCATCCCGAATGGGCGCGCCCGTATCGAACGCTCGGGTATCCGGTTGTTCCGGTCATTTATCTCCTGTTTTACGGCTGGTTCATGAGCCAGATTTATGTGGCGCGGCCGTACGAAGCGAATATCGGCATCGCTCTCATCGCGCTCGGTCTTCCCGTCTACTGGGGATGGCGCGCCTGGGCGATCCGCAACCCGCCGAACCTGCGCGACGGGGAATAAGAGCCGCGATCCGGCCGGGTGGCACCCCCTGAGCCTGCGAAGGGCGTGGCGGACCGCAGCGTACCCGGCTACTGCGGATGGATCGGACTGATCTGCGCTTCGAGCACTTCCTGGCGGCGCAGCTTGCGGACGAGGATCCGGTAGTTCCCTCGCTCGAGAATGTCGCCGCCGCGCACCGGGCGGCCGAGGTGCCCTTCGACCCAGTGACTCAGGTTGCGGACGCGTCCGTTCGGCATATCGGCCGCAAGATCGATTCCCGACACTTCCTTCAGGCGGGGAAGGCCGATCCCTCCGCCGACGACCCAGCCCGCCTTCGATTCGGCGGCATGTGTCGGCAGCCGGTCGTGCTCGTCTTCAATTTCGCCGACGAGTTCCTCGATGATGTCTTCCAGCGTGATCATGCCGACGACCCGGCTGGTGACATCGCGGACCAGTGCAATGTGCGTATGCTCGCGCATCATCCGTTCGAGGCAGCTCGAAATCAGCGCGCTGTCGCTGAACGTCGGAATCGGACGGAGAATTGCGCGCAGCGACGGCTCGTGCGGCGAGAGGCGCAGCTGCGCGACGATGTCCTTGAAATTCACGTAGCCCAGAATCGCCTGCGGGTCGCCGCGCTTCTCGGTAACCGGGAAGCGGGTGTGCATGTCGAGGTGTGCGGCGACCAGGCATTCGTTGAGCGAATCTTCAATATTGAGCATCGAGATATGCTCGGCCGGAAGGATGATCTCGCGAACCGGCCGGCTTGAAAGCTGCGATGCACTGTGAATGATGCTTTCTTCCCGCGCGCCGATGATGCGCGATGACCGCGCGAGCGAAGCGCTCGTCCGCAGCTCCTGAATGTGCGTTTCTTCGGGCAACGACTCGACATCGATGTTCGAGTGAAACAGCTTCTCCAGCCGCATGATCAGGTGGACCGTCGACTCGAGCGTCCAGACCGCGGGCCAGACGCCGCGCGAGAACAACCGCATCGGCGGCGAGAGGGTAAGAACCACCCATTCCTTGTTTCGGAGTGCGAAGACCTTCGGCACGAGCTCGCCGAAAACGATCGAAACGACTGTCAACGGCAGCACGACGGACGCAATGGCGAGCAGATCCGCCGCTCCGCTCGAAATGCCGAACTTCGCTTCGTAGATCGGGGCGATGGTCTCTTCCGCACCCGCTCCACCCGTGGCGGCGGCAATTGCGCCGACGAGCGTGATCCCCAGCTGCACGACGGCGAGGCTCGCCTCCATGTTCTCCTTCATGAAGACGGCGACACGCGACCCGTGACGGTTCTCGGACTGCAGAACCTTCAGCCGGGCGATGGAAATTGATGCCAGCGCAATCTCGTAAGCCGCAAATACGCTATTGATGGCGACCATTGTCGCCATCACGCCCAGTTCAATGCCCCACATCGACATGCTCGATTGTAGCCATCCCTGCGGGTTCGGAAATCGGAAGAATTGCCGAATACCGCTCCAAGTCCCCTACGTTTGAGCAGACTGACGGCGGGATTGCAAGGGGGCTGGCGGTTGCTCGAAGACAATT
>JBFWWA010000519.1:0-4107 GCA_050246455.1 Planctomycetaceae bacterium | reverse complement strand
AGGTCCGTAGGGCCGATCGGGAATTGACACCACGGAGACACGGAGAGCACGGAGAAAAACCAAGGATGGAAGAGGATTAAGAATCGATCTTTCTTGCCATCATGCGTGCTCGCCCATCGTACTTCGCATTTGCTCCGTGACCTCCGTGTCTCCGTGGTGAATTCGTCTGACGCAACGGAAGCGCAAACGCAGGGCGTGCCGCGCCCGAAACTCCGGCTGCTACGGCGTTGCGCTCGAAATGTCCGTCCGCGCCGCGCTCTTCACGACCGGTTCGTAAGCGACCGCTTTACGCAATTGTTCCAGCAATGTTTGTTGCGAGAAGAGATCGCGAATCAGGATCGGCTCGTTCGGCCGCGATCCCGGAAAGATCACCGTCAGCGGCACGCTCACGCTGTCGAACTTGCTCAGCCACCGCTTGATTTCATCCGATGGATCGGTGTAGTCGGCAACAAGCGTAATCACGTCGTGCTGATTCACGATTTCGAGCGTCTCGGGCGTATTGAGCGCGACAAGTTCGTTCGTCTTGCACGACAGGCACCAGTCGGCGGTGAAGTCGATCAGCACCGTCTTTTTCTGCTGCCGAAGTTCATTCAGCCGCGCCTCCGTGAACGGCTCCCACGGAAGCTTTCCTTCGGCTACGGCCGCCGGCTTCGACAGCCAGAAGCCGAACCCGCAGATCAGAATGGTGAGCGTCACCGCCGTGAAACGGACGAGGGTTTTGTGGCGGATATGCGAGTTGATGTCGTAAAGATTTCCAATCATCCAGAGTCCGACCGAAATGCCCAGCAGCATGATGAGCAGCGGAATTGTGTAGCGCTGGTCGAGAAACGTAATGATGAAGATCACCGAGCCCATCAGCACGAAGCCCGAGAACTCCTTGAACCGTTCCATCCACGCCCCCGGCTTCGGAAGCCAGCGGAGCGCCTGCGGGAACAGGCCGAACACGAGATAAGGCGAAGCCATGCCGATGCCCATCACGCCCCAGATGAGGAACGTAATGCCGGCGGTTTCGCGGACCGACCAGGCGAGCGCCGCACCCATGAAGGGGCCGCTGCACGGTGTCGCAAGGAGCGTTGCCAGGATGCCGGTAAGGAATGCGCCGACCAGCCCTTGCTGACTCTGCGCGCCGGCTGCCGATCCGACCATGCCGGGAACCGGAATCTCAAACACGCCGAGCAGGCTGAGTCCCATCGCGAAGACAAGACAGGCCATGATCAGGTTGAATTCGGAATTCTGAAACAGCTCTCCCCAACCCTTCTGCAGAGTCACCGCAAGAGTTGCGAGCGCGAGAAACACGCCGATAACTCCCGCCGCATAGGCAAGGTTGAGCGCGAAGATTCGCCCGCGGCTCTCCCCCGCCTGCTTGACGAAGCTCAGAATCTTGATCGCCAGCACCGGAAGAACGCACGGCATGACGTTCAGCAGCATTCCGCCGAAGAATGCAGAGACCAGATAGAACGCGAGGCTTCCGCCGGTCGCCTCCGCTTCGCGCAGTGTCAGGGGCTCGTCATTGGCCGGTCCCCCCGCCGCCGTCGCCCCTGTCTCGGGTTGTTCCGTCGGCGTGCTCGCTTCCGGCACGTTGCCGACGGCGAAGGAAACGGTCTTCGCGAGCAGGCACTTGTCGCCGGTGCAGGTCTGGTACTTGATGCTCCCCGCAATTCCATAATCCGGCGAATCGACTTGGAACTGACGAGTCCAGGTGATCGCCTCTTCGTGGATCTCCTGGTGGAAAGTCATCGGCGGGACTTCCGTGACTTTCTTCTTCGCGGGAACGCTCGGCTTGAACGCTTCCTCAACGGCCGTGAGACCGTTCGCTCCGGTCACTTTGATCGACGTCGGGACCGCCGCCTGTCCCGGCTCCTGCGTGATGGAATACGTGTGCCACTCCGGGTCGAGTTGGATTCCGATATGGAGCGTCACCGTGTCGCCCGGCTTTGCGTTCTCCGGCTCGAGCCGCGCGCTGATCTCCGCCGGCCCCGGCTTTCCTTGAATGAGCGGCCGCTCGACGTGCGTCCAAGGGTGCTTTTTGATCTTCGGCTTTTCGGAAGTTTTTTCGGTCGGCTTCGCTTTGAAGATCTCGCTCTGCGGATCAAAGGCCTTCGCCCCGAATGCGAGGGAGATGTCGTAGGCCTCTTTGAGCGGCAGGCAGCGCTGCTCGTTGCAGACCTGGTAGTCGAGCAGTAACGCCATTGAAGCGTCGGCCGGCTTCGTATCCGGGAGCAGGCGGAATTTCCGCGACCACTGCACGCGATCAAAAAACTTCTCGATGTTCTGCTTGAAGACCGGCTCGAAAACTTTCTTCGGCGGATGATCCGCGACGAAATCGTCACCGATCGGTTCGAGTCCCTTCAACTCGGCGATGCGGAGCTTCGTTCCGCCGATGAACGACTTGTCGGTCGAATACGTGTAGCTGCCGGCGGGAATCTCGACGTCGATGGTCAATGTGACGGTGTCGCCCGGCTTGGCGTCGGCCGGTCCGAGTTTCACCGCAACGGTCGGCCTCTCGTCCTTGTTCGAACTGAACAGACCGGAAGAAGGGCGACCGGACCCGAAGTCGAGCGCGGGAGCCTCCAGCTTGTCCTGCGCAAAGCTGAGATCCGAGATCGAGAGGTTCGCTGCAATTGCCGCAATCAGGACGGAAAGCAGGTGGAATTTCGAGCGGCGGTCATTCGGCATGGCGGGTTCCGGTCAGGTCCGGTGGGGACAACTCGTCGGCGCCCTCATTACGCTGATCGCGGCGCCGCCGTGGGAGATCAATTTTTCGCGAAACAGGGTCAAACCGGCAAGCCCGGTTCGCGAAAGGAGTCCGCGTTGCCAGGAACTCGATAAGTGGTTTCTCTCATTCATGATAGGGCGATGCCGTCAACCCTTCCACTCAAGACGCGTAACGCGAACTCCCGAGTGGAATTCGGACGGGGCAAACCTTAACGTCCAGACCGCAAGCGAATCGCTGGCCGGGTAGACACTTCGCGGGTCCCCCCGATTGCGACGATTCGGTAAGCGCCCGCAATACCCGCAACCGCGGAGCACAGGCGTTCCTGTCTGTGCATCAACCGCACGGATGTGTGGCTGTCGTCGGGTGGCCGCGGCGAAGTGAAACGTGCCACGGAATCGCCGAAGCCTCGACTCAAAGCGGCGTGCGAAAACTTTTTTTCGAAATTCGCAACACGACTCGCTAACGGATCTTACGAACTGACCTCGTCGAGAAAACGCGGCGCAGCGTCTTGACGCTCAAGCGATTCCGTGGTTAGTGGAGTTGCGAACACGACGCGTCGATGCGAATGCGAGAACGTCACGCGTCGGGAATCGTGCACTGAGAGAGTTCTTCCGCGAGAGTGCGAGCGCGCCAAACGTGCATGGCGCAACGGCAGCTGGTGCCGACGTTCCGAGCCGACAACGATCTTTCACAACTCGATCGCTGCTTCGAAGTCTCGAAGACCGGATTTCGAGACCGGGCTCGCACTGCGCTGAGTCGATCTGTTCTGCCGTGAGTTCGAAGTTCTCGTGCAATCTATGCTGCAATCAATGGGCTTCCGACATGCAACCTTTGAACGAATGCCGGGAGATTTGCAAACGATGCCGGAAAATGCCCGCAACATTCGAGACGACGCGACCGAACGCTGCGAAGCGTCAGGCGTTGACCGATTCGCGAAGGATCGATTCGAAGTTCTCCAGCTCCGAAATGCGCGGAGCGATGCGCGGGTGGGCGAAGATGCGGACCCGTTTGACGTAGTCGTCGAACTGCGTCCGCGCCAGCGACTTGACGACGGGGGAGACCTCCTCGAGCCTGCGGTAGAGTTTCTGTTTCGGGAAATAGATCTCCACGTCGAACTGAATCTCGAGATCGGGAGGGGGCGCGTCGAGAAGAATATCGGTGGGAGACAATCGCTCGCCGAGTGCTTTCGACAGCCGCTCCGAAAATCGCGTCGCACACTCGACCAGAAAAGGGTACGGCCGGCGCGCGAGGAGCTCATAATTCCCGGGCGATTCGTACAGGCTGTACTCCGCCACCCGCTTGTAGAGAACCCGCTTCGGTCCGAACAGACCTTCGACGAGCTGGGCGCATTCGGTATTTGCCGCTCGCTGCCGGAGCAGGCTGATCGACTC
>JBFWWA010000518.1:0-4108 GCA_050246455.1 Planctomycetaceae bacterium | reverse complement strand
ATCCACGATGTCCGGCGGCGAGCGGCGCCGTCTCGAAATCGCACGCTGCCTCGCGAGTCGTCCGCAGCTCATCCTCCTCGATGAGCCTTTCACCGGTATCGATCCTGACACGATTCATAGCATCCAGGACATTATCGCCGATCTCTGTGACCGAAGTGGAATCTCGATACTACTGACCGACCACCGGGAGCGAGAGACTCTCACCATCACCCACCGGAACTACATTATCTGCCGTGGAAAAGTCGTTGTAAGCGGCGACGCGGAGACAGTCATCAACGACCCAACCGCCCAGGAGCTCTACTTCGGCACCCGATTCGATGCCGGGTCGATCATCGAAGGGAAAGAAGCCTTCGAGTCCGGCGACGAATACGAATGGGAACAGGCCGCGTGAGTCGGCCCGCCTTCAAGCCTGGGGCCTCAATTCGATTCCCGGGCACGCTTGGCTTTGCCGCGGCCAACCAATGGTTCGATCGGGAAACCATGCCCGAGACAGATGCTATGCCCTCGGGTCGGCTGGGGGATGGCCGATTTCCTCACATCCAGCCACCACTGAACGCTGATTGACCTAAATTCTCCTGTTTCCTATAGTTCGGGCCGCAACGGCAACAATGGAAAGCCTCACGACTTGAGGGGAACAGGGATGTTCCAGCGGCAGCAAATCAGGATCGTCGCAGCGGCTTTGCTCGCCGTGCTGATCGCCGGTGGCTGGTCGTATCGACAACATCAGCGCTACAAACATTTCGCGGTGCACGATCCGGGAATGGTCTTTCGCGCGGCGTGGCTCGAGCCCGACGCGATTTCCGAGCTGATCGAAACGCACCAGATCCGTACCGTCGTCAACCTCTGCATGCCGGGCGAGATGGGCGACGCACGTTGGGACGACGAACGTGAAGCAGTGACACAGGCCGGTGCTCGGCTCGTCATGGAACCCCTCTCGACCTCAATCGAAGCGAATGATCCATCAGTCGCTGAACAGATTGAGATCCTTCGAAATCCGAACAATTACCCGCTCCTCGTGCATTGCCAGCACGGCGTTACGCGGACGGCAAAATTCCTGTTGATCTACGACATCGTGTTTCGCGGGTTATCGGCTGACGAGTCGCTCGAGTCGCAGCCGCTCCTCGGTCGTGACCAGCACAACGTCAACGTGCAGGCATTCGCGAAAAATTTTGAACTGAAATATCGGGAACTTTATCCGACCGCCTCCGCCGACGAGTTGAAGATTCTGCGCTGAGTCTTGAAGCAATCGCGGGAACGGGGCCGATCCGGGAGGGTCATGATCGATGCCCACATCCAGCACGAAAATCTCCATATGCATCCCGCACTGGCAAGTGCTGGGTTACATCCAACCCTGCCTCCGATCGATTCGCAAACATTCCGAACAGTACGACATCGACGTCATCGTTGTTGACAACGGCTCGAAGGATGAAAGCATCGACTACCTGCGCTCGCTCGACTGGATCCGCCTGATTGAGCGGCCTGACGAAGTGCATACGAATTGGCCGGCCAATGTGTTCTCGGCATGGGATCGGGCGATTGTCGAAGCTCGAGGCGAGTTCTACGTCACGATGCATTCCGATGTCTTCGTAAAGAGCGACAACTGGCTGGACCCGTTCCTTCGCGAGTTCCGCGGCGATTCGCAGATTGCCGCCACCGGCTCGTGGAAGCTTCCCGTCGAGAATTCGTTCTACGCGTGGCAGAAGAAAACCGTGAATGCCGCCTGCGACTCGATCAAGGGATTCTTCGGTGGTAAACGATCGCCAAAAGCAGAACTGGAGGGACGGTATCCGCGCGACTACTGCGCAATGTATCGCGTCGAACCGTTCCGGAAACATTCGCTCACTTTCGGTTCGATCAACGGCTACACCGGTGGCGGCTACTCGATTGCCCGACAACTCAACGACTTCGGTTACCGAATGGGAATGTTCCCGGTCCGCGAGATGGATCGGCTCTTGTTCCACGTAGCACATGGAACTGCCGCAATCAAACCTGAAAAGCAACTTCACCACCGCCGCAAGCAGCTGCAAACCGAGCAGAAGGTGAAGGCGCTCTTCAGCGAAGTCTGGATCAAGGACCTGCAGACGGACCAGTCGCTCGACCAACGTGCTGCCTGACCGATTCGAAATTCTCGTAGCCAAGATCGGCCTGCTTGAGGAGAGACACATGTTTTTGGATCAGGTTCGAAACGCCTGGAATCGGTTGCGGGGAATCGATCCACGAGACCAGCCCACAATTGCCGGTATTTTCGGGCATTCGCGGGGCGGAACGAATCTCATTGCCGCGACGCTGCACTACCATCCGCAGATCTTCTCGGTGACGGAGCACGACATCGATCACCGCGTGCCGCTCGAGCGATACTGGAAGGCACGTTCGGTATTTCGCATCGACGGGCGGCAGGAAAAGTACATCCGCCAGATTCGCTGCGTCACGTTCAACAAAGTACAACGTGACGAAACACTCTGGGGCGCGGGACGCGAGTATCCCGCCGGCACCCGGTTCATCTTCTACCTGCGGAATCCGCTGCGAGTGCAGTCCTCGCGTGAGGCCTATCGCCGGAAGCGCGCGCCGCAGCGGTTCGACTGGGCCGATACCGACCAGAACTTCACCGCCCTGCTCAGCGAGGCGCGTGGCTTCATCGACGCGTATCAGGCGCTCAAGAATCGCTACCCCTGCCTGATCCTGACACACGAATACTACTGCTGCGATTACGACGAGGTCCTCCCGCACATTCACGAGTTCCTCGGCGTCGCATCGATCCCGCCCAGTGATCCTCTCAAATTCTTCCAGGAATGCGGTCGCTGCGGCCGACCGTTCGGACGGATGGAAGAGATGGGCCAGACCTGGATCGCTTGTCCGAAGCATCGGAACCGGGTCAAAGGTTGCGGCAGCTTCAATCCGCTTCGGGCCGTCGAACAAGAAGGCGTGCTCGATACGATGTGGAAAGACACGCCGAATGCGGCTTCACGCCTGCAGCAAGTCGCCGACGTGCTCGGCCAAGAAATCGCCGCCTATTATCTGAACGGCGACTACACACGGAACATCCCGATCGATACGCAGGCGTCCGACGTCCAACCAGCGCGTTGCACGAAAGAATTTTCTGCTGAGGACGCAGAGTTCGCCGAGACCTGAACCTGACGTGATCAGCAGGTCACGGGGTGTTCACACTTTGTGATACGCCCGGTACCACTCGACGAACTTCGCGACGCCAACATGGATGGGAGTCGCGGGTTTGAAGCCGACGTCCGCCGTCAGGGCGTCGACGTCCGCGTAAGTCGCTTCGACGTCCCCTGGCTGCATCGGCTTGAGGTTCTGGACGGCCTGCTTGCCGAGGCACTTCTCGAGCGTGGAAATCAGCTCCAATAGCTCCACCGGCTGATTGTTGCCGATGTTGTAGACACGGTACGGAGCGCTGCTCGTTGCCGGATCGGGATTCTCACCGGTCCATCTTGGATCGGGAGCGGCGGTGTGATCGGCAGTCCGAATCACCCCCTCGACGATGTCGTCGATGTAGGTGAAGTCGCGGCGCATCTTGCCGTGGTTGAAAACGTCGATCGGCTTACCCGCGAGAATCGCCTCGGTGAACAGCCAGAGGGCCATATCGGGCCTGCCCCACGGTCCGTAAACCGTGAAGAAACGGAGCCCGGTCGTTGGCAAGCCGTACAGATGGCTGTAGGTGTGAGCCATCAGTTCGTTCGCCTTCTTCGTTGCGGCGTACAGGCTGACGGGATGATCGACGCTGTGATGGACTGCGAACGGCATCCGCTTGTTTCCGCCGTAAACCGAGCTCGACGACGCGTAGACGAGGTGCTTCACGCCCGAATGCCGGCAGCCTTCGAGAATGTTCACAAAGCCGACGAGGTTGCTGTCGACATATGCGTGCGGGTTCTGCAGGGAATACCGGACCCCCGCCTGGGCCGCCAGATTGATGACGACGTCGAACTTTTCCCGGCGGAACAGCGTGGGAATGGCATCCCGATCGGCAAGATCAGCCTGCTCGAACGAGAACCCTTCACGCCCTGCAAGCTGCGCGAGCCGGTCCTGCTTGAGCTTGGGGGTGTAATAGTCGTTGAGGTTATCGAGGCCGACGACAACGTCGCCCCGATCGAGC
>JBFWWA010000517.1:0-4116 GCA_050246455.1 Planctomycetaceae bacterium | reverse complement strand
GAAAGTACGCTCTCGCTTCTCTCGCGCGATCTCGGCGTACTGGACCAGAGCAACTTCCTCTTGTTCGCCTACATTGGGCTGATCCTTACGTTGAGCCAGGGGATTCTCGTCCGCCGTCTCATTCCATAGCTCGGCGAGTTCATAATGAGCTTTGCCGGGATTGTGCTCATGGTGGTCGGGCTTGCGCTGATCGCCCTTGCCGGTGCCAAAGGGAGCGTTGCAATGCTCTACGGTGTCGTTCCCGTGACAGTCATCGGAGTCTCCGCCGTCACCCCCTCGCTATTCTCACTCCTGTCCTTGAGAACACCGGCGTCCGACCAGGGGGGCGTTCTGGGCACAGGACAAAGCATGTCCGCACTCGCGCGCATCCTGGGACCGATTGTCGGCTTCCTGCTTTACGACGAAGGTTTGACGTATCCCTACTGGTTCGGTGCCGCGACGATGACGATCGGAATTGGGCTCCTCTGGCTGCTAAGGTCGCAATCGTCACTCGATGCCACAACCATGAACGTCGAGCCCTCGACCGACATCGAATAAGCCCGCTTTAGGTCCAAGGGATCGGTGGAGCGCTTGTGAGCTGGTCCCCTCGGTTCGCCTGTCCGATTGCAATTCCGCCGGGATATAATCGGCGGTTGTAATCGCAGCGATCCGCCGCGACGCAGCCGATGGCCACGAATGCAATCTGTTAAACGATTTATTGAATGGTACTTCGAAGTTCCCGCCGCCGATCCGGGGCAGGGGACCGCGTGGAACATTCGCTTCAATCCTCCCTGGGCGCCGTCCGTCCCCACCTGGGTCCTGTTTGTTGCGATCGTTGCCATCATCGCGTGGGTGGTTGTCATCTACTGGAAGGATGCCTCAAACTCTCCACTGCCGCGCCGGCTCTCTTTGATCGGCCTGAGGCTCGCAGTCGTCGCGATGTTGATCGCGTTTCTTTCCGGGGCGGAACTGTCGGTGAACCGGACCGGCCTCCCTGTCGTCGCAGTCCTCATCGACGATTCCGCCAGCATGGGGCTCGAAGATACCTATCCAAATGCCGATGACGAAGCGGCCGCCGCACAACTGATTTCCGAGGCGAACGCGATCTCTCGGTCACGCTGGTCGCTCGCTCGCTCACTTCTTCTCCGTCGAGACGGGGAGTTCCTGCGCGAAGTTCTCGAAAAGCAAAAACTGCGGCTTTACCGCTTTTCGGAAGCGGCCGTTCCCATTGGAAGCGGAGACATCCTCGAAAGTGACGACCTCGCCGACATCACCAAGCGACTCCTGGAAGCCAAACCCGAGGGAAGCCGAACGCGGCCGGGCCCGGCCATCGAGAAAGTTCTCGACGACTTGCGTGGCACCCCACCCGCTGCGATCGTCGTTTTGTCGGACGGAATTTCCAGCACGGGAGAGGCCGACCGACTGACCCGCGGCGCTGAAGCGGCGCGCGACCGACTAGTGCCTGTCTACACGATTGCTGTCGGCAGCGAACAACCGACTCGCGACATCCAGCTATATGATTTGCTCGTCGAGGAAGTTGCTTTCATCAACGATCCGCTGACGTTCTCAGCAACGGTGAAATCCCACGGTTTCGCCGGACGGACGGTCCCGCTCCAGCTCAAACGGCAGGGATCGAGCGAGGTTCTCGCCACTCGCTCCGTGAAGTTGCCGGCCGATGGTGAAGCGCTCAAGGTGGAACTTCTTTATTCGCCTCCGACGGCCGGAGAATTCGACCTCACTCTCGGCATCTCGCCGCTCGAAGGCGAGACCGACATCGAAAACAATTCGGAGACCCGGCACGTCAGCGTTCGAGAAGAGAAGATTCGCGTGCTCCTGGCCGATATGGCGCCGCGCTGGGAATTCCGATTCGTCAAGCACCTGCTCGAACGGGAGAAAACAATCGAGCTGCGAACGGTGCTTTTTGACGCCGATAGCGAATACACATCGGAAGACGAGACGGCGCTTGGCAACTTTCCGGTGCAGCGCGACGAGCTCTTCCGCTTTGACGTCGTGATTCTCGGAGACGTCAATCCTGCGCTCTTGAGTTCCACAACTCTCGAGAACCTGCAGGCCTTCGTGCGCGATGCGGGGGGAGGACTCATTGTGGTCGCAGGGCCCGAACATATGCCGGCGGACTTGCGCGGGACGTCACTCGAAGCGATGCTCCCGGTCGATCTCACCGCCCTCGGCGATACGGCCGGCATAACACCTGCCGGAGACGGCATTCACGTCAAACTCACCGTCGATGGCCGCAAGGGAACGCCGATCTTTCGCTTCGCCGATACCGACGAGGAGACAAGCGACGTCTGGTCCAGGCTGCCTCCGCTCCAATGGCTGGTCGAGACCCCGACACTACGACCCGGAGCGCGCGTCTTTGCCGAGTACCGGCCGACCAGTGGCGCTACGGCTTTGCCGGTGATTGCGCTCGCGCCGTTCGGCGGCGGAAAGGTGCTCTTTCACGCGACCGATGAATTGTGGCGCTGGCGATTTCGCGCCGGGGATCTCTATTTCGGCCGCTACTGGGTGCAGGCGATTCGATACCTGAGCCGGTCCAAGCTGATTGGTCGGGATCGAAATGCGGAGCTCACTGTCGATCGGCTTGTTTATGAAGTCGGAGATCCGGTGAATGTGCGCTTCCGCTTCTTCAACGAACGCCTCATTCCACGCAATCAGGACGGTGTTCGGATCGCGATCGAACGGCGCGGCGGCGCCCGCCAGGAAGTGCCGCTCAAGCCGCGCGCTGAAGCACCGCATGTCTTCGAAGGGCAGTGGCGTGCATCATCTCCGGGTGGATTTCACACCTGGGCCATCGCCCCTGCTTTCGCCGAAGCCCCCCCCTCTGCCGATTTCCGCGTCGAGAGCCCGCAAGGTGAACTTGCCCGCCGCAGTATGGACCGCCGCGAACTCGAACAGGCGGCAACCCTGACGCACGGGGGCTTCTACACGTTGGCGGATGCGGAACGCGTCCCGGCCGATCTCCCCCCCGGAGTGCCGATGACACTGGAGTCGCAATTGCCGATTGTCCTGTGGAACCGGCCGGAATTGCTGGGCTTGTTTGCCCTGCTCCTGACCGGTGAATGGATTTTGCGAAAGCGGTCGCGACTGCTATGATTCGATAAGACAGATACAGCGGCGCTTTTGCGAATAAAGCAGTCGAACTTTCGGCCTGCAACCGCAGAACCGCGCCATCCCGGAGTACGGGAATTGATCCAGCCGCAAACGCTTTCGATTCGATTGGAACGCATCCGCCGTCGCGTTCGCCGGCTGATCTGGCTGGATGGACTGTCGCGCGTTGCCGCAGTCGTCATCAGCGCTGTGCTTGCGGTCGGACTTTCAGACTGGCTGTTCCACCTCGACGATCCGGTCATTCGATCAATCCTGGCGGTGGCGATTCTCGCGGCAGCGCTTTGGTCCGCCTGGAAGTTTCTCTACAGCCCCCTACGGCGCCCGTTCACCGACAGTGACGCAGCATTCCGCATCGAGCGCCGCTTTCCCGGGTTCAAAGATAGCCTTTCGAGCACGGTGCAGTTCCTGAAGGAAGGTGCGAACCCAAGACTCGGGGCGCCGGAACTGCAACATCGGGTCATCGACCAGACCCTCGCTCAGCTCGAAAGTATTGACCTGGGACAAGTCTTCGAGACGCGGAATGTCCGACGGATCGGAATCATCGCGGGTCTTCTCGGCTGCGTGGCGATCGGAACGGCGGCCGTCGAACCATCGTCCGCTCGGCTGGCGATCAAAAGGCTCGCGTTTCCTTTTGCGAACAATGCCTGGCCTCGACGAACAAGCCTGCAACTTCTCAACGAGAGACTCGAACCGCTCTCACTACGAGAAGGAAACCCGCTCCGCGTCGTGAAGGGGAAGGATTTTTCGGTCTTCGTAGAAGATGCGAACGGCCGACCGCCGGAAGATGTGCGCATCGAGCTTCTGGTCGAAGGCAAGGAGCCCGTAACGGAGCGCCTGCGACGCGCATCACTCCGCGACTTGCAGGGTGAAACTCGCGACGTCTTCGCGGCTCGAATTCCGACCGCGACCGGACCAGTACGTTTTCGTGCTGTCGGCGGTGACGATGACACGATGCCTATCATGACCTCGAAGTCCTCTTGCCCCCCGTCGTCCAACAGCTCCAGGTGTCTT
>JBFWWA010000516.1:0-4119 GCA_050246455.1 Planctomycetaceae bacterium | reverse complement strand
CTGAATTTCTCCGTAAATTACGGAGAAATTCGAGCCTTTGAGCCGCCTTCCGCCTCGAAGGCGGGGCATCCCAAGTTTGGGATTCGGCAGGGTTTAAGAAAAGCTCCCCGACATGGACTCGAACCATGAACCTAGCGGTTAACAGCCGCTCGCTCTACCGATTGAGCTATCGGGGAATGCAGGCGGGTCGATTGGAGGGACTCCCGCGCGTTGCACGTCCGGCCAAATGCCTCGCTGCCACGCGGTTCGGTTGAGAGTCGCCTGCACCGCAGGACCCCGGAAATTCGAAAATTCCCGGCAGCGGCACATCGGTTAACAACCCGTGCTTACACAGAAATAGAGCATTATCGGACTTGTTGCAAGGCAATCCGATTCAGTTTTCCCGGCATTTTGCCAACCAAAGCGGACCGAACCGGATTCCCCGGAAATTCGCCACTTTTCCCGCACAGACTTCGCCGGAAAACTCCCCGATGTGACCTCCGCCAACGGGCAACCGGCCCCCGCTTCGAGACGAACGAATCGACTTACCGTCCGTACAAGCGTCGCCAGAAACTCGGGTCACACGCCTTGAGCCTGCGAAAGGAAGATTGTGACTGCGCGATGACCACGACTTCGGCAGGGCGTGAAACGATGAAGGAAGCTGCCCGATCGCGTCGCGACCCGCGGGACGGCCTCACCTGCGAACGAGAACGCAGCCCGAGCCGCGCCGGCG
This sequence comes from Planctomycetaceae bacterium, assembly GCA_050246455.1. Classification (GTDB taxonomy): domain Bacteria; phylum Planctomycetota; class Planctomycetia; order Planctomycetales; family Planctomycetaceae; genus CAZVJA01. The sequence continues at coordinate 3,407 of JBFWWA010000516.1, read as the reverse complement.
ATCGTCAAAAACGCCGGCGCGGCTTCTGATCGAATCGGCGGTGGCCCCGACCGCGACTCGAGCTAACGTCCCTCGTACAACTGGATCAGTTCCCGGACGCGCACCACGTCCGGGCCGGAGATCCGTTCGAGCGCGTTGTCGTAGGTCCTGCTGTTCAAGTAATCACGCGATGCAAAAATCGCACGCGAGGCGTCCTGCGCACCGGCGCAGTCCCCTGCGGCAATCTGCGATGCTCCGCGAATGAGATAGAGCGGCGAATAATGGCCGTGACGCAGCCCGTGGTCCGCCACTGCCACCGCATCCGCGTACTTTCCAAGCCGGTAGCACTGGAGCGCGAGCTCAAAACAGTTGCGCTGCGAGTAGACGAAGCAATGATTCGGAGAGTATCCGAGCGCTGCCAGAAACTCCGGTTCAGGAATCGAGAGGTTCGCCGGCGGAGCGCACCAGTCGATCGCGGTCGGGTTCGGCGGACTTGCCGGCTCAGCGGGAGGAGCCGCCGGCGCGTAGGTTTCCGGTGGCGGAGTGACAGCCGGCGTCACCGTTTCCGGAATGACGGTGCGATCGGGCTGCGGAGGGGCGGGAGGCGGCACGTCCACGCGCGCGGGGGGAAGCGATGGCGCTGGCGGAATCGTCGCGGGTGGTGTCGACGGCGGGAGTGGTTCCGTCGGCGGCACGGGTTCGGTCGGCGGAAGTGACGGCGGCGGACCGGTGCTCGGAACCGGCGGGGAGAGTTCCGTTCCCAATGCTTCCTGGTAGTAGCTCACAAGCCGGATGGGAGCGGGGCCCTTCTGCGAGTTTCCCTGCGGACGAATCGAACTTTCCCGCTTCCCGTGCAAACGGGATTCGCCGGCAACGAGCGGGAGCGCGATCGCGAATGCCAGTAGCGTGATCGAAATGGTGAAGTTCCTCATGGCGGTCTCCAGGCGGCTTGATGCGCATCGAGATGCAGATACGACGGGCCCGCAACGGTCTCGCGTGTCGGCCAGACTCCTGTCGAGAAGTCTCGCGCTCGTAAGAGGCTCGCAAACGGCGCGCCGACGCGTCCGAACTTCCGAAAGAGACGCCGTCGCACGCCGGCGTGCGGCGATAACGCCGCGAAACTCGCGCGATTCGGGCCGGCAGAGCGCGCGCTGATCGCATCACGCACACGATGACGGCTGCGCGACCCGCCACGCGAATTCTCGACGGACCCGTCCCAGCCGGTCGTTCACCCCGGCTCGGGCTCACGGCGCATCGGGCTCACGGCGCATCGGGCGGAATTTCGCAGCCGCGCCAGCAGTACCAGCTCGCGATGCTGGCATACGGGCGCCACGGCTCGGCGATGCGCAGGCTCGTCTGCTTGTCGGGAAGTTCCCCAAGCTTGTAGTAGCGGCGGATCGCGGAGCGGATTCCGAGGTCGTCGTGCGGAAAGACATCCATACGTCCCAGCGAAAAGATGAGGAACATCTGCGCGGTCCAGCGGCCGATGCCCTTCACCTGCGTCAGCTGCTCGATCACCGCTTCGTCCGGGAGCCGTCCGATCGTTCTGAGCTGTACACTCCCCGCAACGATCTGATCCGCCAGGTCGGTGAGATAACTTGCCTTCTGCGGCGAGAGACCGACGGCGCGCAGTTCCTCGATCGTCAGACGATGGATGTTCTCTGCGGAAAGTTTTCCCGGCGCGATGCGCGCTTCGAGCTTCCGGCGAATCGAATCGGCCGCCTTGCCGGAGATCTGCTGCGAAATGATCGACCGGACAAGAATCGCGAATCGATCGGACTGCGTGCGCAGCCGGAACGGGCCGACACGGCGAATCAGTTCCCCGAGGACGGGATCCGCCGATTTCAAATGACGCAGCGCGATTCGGACCTGCTGGGGATCGTAAGGCATCGGCGCATTATAAGATCCCTTCGACGATCCCTAGAAGCAACGCCGCCACCGGCAGCGAACTGCCGGTGGCGAAATTGTGCGTCCCGATGTTTCTTCGAAGTCGCGAGGAATCGCTCACAGACCCCAGCGGTACTGGTAGCCTTCCGTCTCGAACGGTCCCTGCGGATACGGCTGCTGTCCGAAGAGCTGCTGACGGTACGGCGCGCCGATCGGCGAATTGGCACGCGATTGAACCGTCGGGCCGGCGTAGGTCGAAGTCTCGCGGCGATCGACGATCCAGATATTGCGGAAGCGGACCGGGTTGCCGTGGTGCTGCAGCTTGATCGGCAGGAGTTCCGCAGTTTCCTCTGCGCCGCCGCCGGTCTTCCGATGAATCTCGACGTTGTTCTGCACAATCACGCCGTTGAGGCGGACAGTGACGCGAGCGGAATTCAATTTGTTGCCGAGCGAATCGAAACGCGGCGCGGTGAAGTCGATGTCGTAGGTCTGCCAGCTGAGCGGCGGCAGGCACATGTTGACGTCCGGCGCTTTGTACTTGTAGAGCGCGCCGGCTTCGTTATCGACGCCATCAAGACCGAACGAGTCGAGAATCTGAACTTCATAACGGCTCTGCAGGTAGACGCCGCTGTTCGCGCGACCCTGTCCGCGGGCGTACGGCATGTACGGGAGCTGGAACTCGATGTGCAGCGTGTAATCTTCGTAAGTGTAGTTGAGCTCGGTGCCGGTCTTCAGCAGGCCGTCGTAGGTGATCTTGCCATCTTTGAAGTGCCGCGCGTCGGTCCCGTCAAACAGAATCCGCGAACCCCAGACCGGATTGAGGCCGAGCGTCGGGCTCTGACGCAGGACCCGGGTGATCTGACCCATCGGCTCCCAGTTGGGGTAGAACGCGAGGGCCGTGCCGTTCTCGAGAATGAATGTGTGGTCCGACGAATTGCTCCGCATGTACACGGCGTCACCCTGACGGAAGCCGCGCAGCTTGGTCTTCGGTCCCCACGCACCGGAACCGGGGAGTCCGCCCGAGAACTCGTAGCCTTCGAACTGGCCGTTCCCCTTCGCGAAGATCTGCAGTCCGACAGTATGCCAAGGAATACCGGCGCCGCTGTCGAGCTGGCCGTAATACTCTCCCTGAAGATCGAAGTCGGAATCGACCTCGTACAGCTCGACCGCCGCGTAGCCCTTGTTCGGCTCGGCGGCGACGCCGCTCGAAGTCAGGCCGGCAGCCAGGAGTGCAAAGAATCCGAAACGAATACAGCAGCTCATCTTCAGCTCCCTGGTGTAGATCACGGCCCGCAGAGTTTTCCCGCACTTCCCAGACCAGCACTTTTTCCGGTTTTAACAGTGTGACCTCGACCCTACCCTCTCGCAAGCAAGGAGTCCTGCAATTTCTGAACCGGGGCAAGGACTTATGGCGCATGTACACTAATTGAGGGTTCTGACGATCGAAATCGGGATCGGCTTCCGGGGGGCATTCCCAGTCCTGGTCGAACGGAGCGCGACCTGGCCGCTCCGGCCCCCCGACCCGGAGTCCGCCGGGTGAC
>JBFWWA010000515.1:0-4121 GCA_050246455.1 Planctomycetaceae bacterium | reverse complement strand
TTTCCGGAGCATGAGACTCTGGAAACAGCTACGCTGGGGAATTGTCGGCCGGCGGAATGACGGATGATGTCGGTAAAGATCAGCAAGGTTGAATGGAATGCAGAACGGTGAGATTGCTCGCGCGTTCGACGAGATGGCGGATCTCCTCGAGATCCAGAACGAGAATCCGTTCCGTGTCCGCGCCTACCGGAACGCCGCACGGACCATCTCGCAATTGACGGAGCGTCTCTCCGATGTGGCCGCCGATCCCGATCGGGATCTCACGGAGTATCCGGGTATCGGCAAGGATCTTTCCGACAAGATTCGAACCCTGATCAAGACCGGAAAGATTCCGCAGCTGGAAGAACTGCGGGCGCTCGTGCCGACGGTGACCGTCGCCATCTCGCGCCTTCCCGGCATTGGTCCGAAAAAGGCAGCCGCGCTCGTCCAGCAGCTTTCCATCACCTCGATCGACGAGTTGAAAGAAGCGGCCGCGCAAGGACGCATTCAGGTGTTGAAGGGATTCGGCAAAAAAACCGAACTTCAGATTATCGAAGCGATCGGACAGGCTGCGGAATCGGACAAGCGCTATTCGATTGCTGACGCGAAAGGACCCGCCGATGTCATCGTCGCCGATCTGCTCAAGCTGAAATCGGTCTCGCAGGCTTCCGTTGCGGGCAGTTGTCGCCGGATGAAAGAGACGGTCGCCGATCTCGACGTCCTTGCGACAAGCACAAAACCTGCCGAAGCCATGGATCTTCTGGCGGCCCATCCGCTGGTGGAAAAAGTCCTCTCGCGCGGCGACACGAAGCAGCGCGTCAAACTCTGGACCGGCATCGAGCTCGATCTGCGCGTCGTTCCCAAAGAGTCTTACGGCGCGGCGATGCAGTACTTCACCGGTTCAAAGGAACATAACATCGTTCTGCGGCGCCGCGCGCAGGATCGAGGCTACAAGCTCAATGAGTACGGCGTCTTCGATGGCGACAAGCCCATCGCCGGCCGTACGGAAGAGGATGTGTACCGTGCACTCGATCTTCCCTGGATCCCTCCCGAAATCCGGGAGAACCGTGGTGAGATCGAACTGGCGGAATCGCACGAGCTCCCCCGTCTGGTCGAACTCGACGACATCAAGGGGGACCTCCACATGCATACCACCGCAACCGATGGAACCGCGACCATTCGCGAAATTGCCGAGGCAGCCAAGGCGCGCGGATTGAAGTATATCGCGATCACCGATCACTCGAAGCGGGTTTCGATGGCGCGCGGACTCGATGCCGATCGACTCCGCGAACACTGGAAAGAGATCGACAGGGTCCGCAAGTCGATTTCAGGCATTGAAATTCTCCGCGGCATCGAGTGCGACATCCTCGAAGATGCAACGCTCGACCTCGACGACGAAGTGCTGAGCGAGGCCGACTGGGTGATCGCAGTGCTCCACTACGGGCTCAAGCAGCCACGTGAGCAGATTCAGAAGCGGCTGCTGAACGCTATCCGAAACCCGTACGTTCGGATCATCGGCCATCCCAGCGGGCGGATGATCGGCCGGCGCGCCGGAGCCGACGTCGACTTTACCGAAATCTTCAAAGCCGCGGCCGACCACGGCGTGATGATGGAGATTAACGCACACCCCAGTCGGCTGGATCTCGACGACGTCCACGCAGCCGCTGCTCGTGACCTGGGAATCCCAATTGTCATCAGTACTGATGCGCACAGCGTCAACGGCTTCGATGTTTTGCCGTACGGCGTTGCCCAGGCCCGCCGCGCCAGGCTCGAACCGAAAGATATCGCGAATACACGCACGTTTGCCCAGTTCAAGAAGCTGCTCAAACGTTAGGACCAGGGGCATGGAAACGTCCTGTCTCGGGCGGGTTCAGGCGTTTTCACGGCGTCGAGTTGCAAGGACGGCATCCGTTCGTGGAGAATCGAAGTACGAGATTTTCGTTTATCGTCCTGAACCATATTGCTCTCTGATCAAGGTCTGAACCGATGCGAAATCGACTTGAAAACTCACGCCTCGCGGTAACGCTCGCGCTTCTGCTGGCTGCTTGCTGCGTGTCGCACCTGCGAGCGGACGATGCGAAGAAGAAGGAAGAAACGAAGGTTCGCGCAGTTGAAATCGATGGGGGCCTTAAGCTCGCCGTGCCGGAATCGTGGGAACAGAAGCCGGCATCGAACCGCCTTCGGCTTGCGAATTTTGAAATACCAAACGCCGAGGGTGACGAGGGGAAAACCGAACTGGTCGTTTCCAGCGCTGGTGGCAGTGTGCAGGCGAATATCGACCGCTGGATTCAGCAATTCCAGCCGAAGGAACGAACCGTCAAGGTGACGACCGGGACTTCGCCGCAGGGAGAATACATTTTCGTCGACCTCACCGGGACCTATAAGAAGCCGATCGGTCCGCCGATCGCCGGCAAGTTCGAAGAAATGCCCGATGCGCGCATGCTCGGCGTGATGCTGCATCTGAAGGGGAAGGGAACGTTCTTCCTGAAGCTCGCCGGTCCGAAGAAGACCGTCTCTGCGGCTGCGGATGGGTTGCGCACCACGTTTGGCGGCGTCGAGAAAGAAGAGAAAGAATACAAGCCCGGCAACGAGGCCTGACGTACTTATGGTCGACGCGTATCAGAGGCCGCTGGCGGCCGTTTTGTGCCGCCAGTGCCCTCGGTGCAAGTCGCGAACCCGAAGGACGCTCCCATGAGCGATCCGAACTCGTCGGAGAACCCCGCGGAACGCCGCCGGTCGCGCACTGTTTACGCAGTCTGGCTTTTCATCGGGCTTGTCTTCTATGTGCTGAGCGCCGGGCCGGTTACGTGGATCGTCTACTACTGGGGTGACGGGTTTCGATATTCCAGCCGACTCCCGGCGGTTCTCGAAACGGTCTATGCTCCGCTGAACTGGATCGCGGAACGTTCGCCGGACCGCGTTCACCGCCTCTGGACGCAATACATCGAGTATTTCTATGACTCGGCGTATCGAGCGGATGCCGAGCGCTGGCTGGCGGATGGGGGGTTCGTCGTCGATGCCCACGCGACATCGGTCAATGCGGATGATCGGGAACCCCGCTATGGCACCCGTACGCTCATCGAGTGGCAGGTCCACCTCAAGGAAATCGACCCACAGTCGAACGCACACGCCGCCGAAGTTCCCGGATTGATCGCGTTGATGAAATCGGCTGACGTTCCGTGGTTCACGCGCCGGCAAGCCGCTTTTGCACTTGGCCGCATGCGGTCATCGGCGCCGCTGGCCCTTCCGCCATTGATCGAACTGTTAAAAACAACTCCCGCCTCTTCGAAGAAGAATGACGAAACGCCGCCATCTGTCTGGTCGGCGCAGGCAATCGCTCTTTACGGTCCCGAGGCCCGGGCCGCCGCTCCGTCCTTGATCGAACGGGCTCTCGACAGGTCGCGATCGATCAATGAACGGTTAGTGGCAGTCGAGGCGCTCTCCATGATCGGAGTGGCGGAGCCGGCGATTCTCCCGGCGCTGATGTCGATTCTCGAGAATCAGGAGAACTCCGCTCTGCTTCGCGAGGCGGCGGCTGATGCGCTAGCGGTGATGGGTCCGAGTGCCGCTGCGGCAATCCCGGCTTTGAATCGCGCCCTGCGCGATCCGGCCGAAGCCGTTCGCTTGAAAAGCGTGATCGCGCTCGGCGCGTTCGGTGTTCGAAGCGAAATTGCGCTCCCTCAACTGCTCGAAGGGCTTCTTTTTGACGAATCGCTTTCCGTGAGGGACGCAGTTGTTGTCACTGTCGGGAAGATCGGCGAACCCGCGGTTCCCTTGCTACTTCCGCTGCTCGCGCAAGCCGATTCGGAAATCCGCATTCGCGCACTCGGCGCGCTGGGGGGCATTGGACGCGCGGCCAATTCCGCCACGAATCAGATCGCCGCATCTCTCGACGATGCCGATCCCGCGGTTCGCATTCAGTCGGTCGAGACTCTGGCCAAAGTTGCCCCCTCGGACGAGAGAATTCCGGCAGCACTGGTACGTGCTCTGTCGGATGACGATCGTCAACATCGCATGCGGGCCGCACGAGAACTGGTGCGCAGGGGGGCAGCTGCGCAGCCTGCAATCGAACCGCTTCGGAAACTCGAGACGGATCCGAGAGCCGACGTTCGCCGGCTCGCCGACCAGACTCGGCGCAGCAG
>JBFWWA010000514.1:0-4122 GCA_050246455.1 Planctomycetaceae bacterium | reverse complement strand
CGTTCCCATCCGCTCGGCACCGAGTCGAAGAATCCGGCTGATATAGCTCGCTCCGACGCAGAGCATCTCTGCGATTTCCTGATTGAGGTAGCCATCCAGCCAGAGCTGAATGGCCGTGTCGGCGTCACTGTCGCTCTTCCTCGGTCGCTTGAAGTCGATGACCACGTCAATCGGGACATCCGGAATGTTCTCGGACGAGCCGCAGGCGGTCGTTACGAGCGTCCGCAACAGGTGAACTTGGAATCGTCCTTGAAGCCAGCCTTTGATAGGCTCCGCGGGCCCCATCTGAAACAGGTCGATCTGGCCGCCCGTGAGAGACCAGAGTATTTCGCGAACGCGGTCCTGCTCGTCTCCCAGGTCTCCCGCCGCAGCGTTCTGAAAAACCTGCGATAGATCAGCGACAAGCTGTTGAGCTTCCTCGAGTGACGGCACTTGAATGGGGAGTTTCGCAGTCGCTTCAAGGCGTGAAATCTTCGCTCGGACCCCCGAGCGTTCCCGCTCCAGTTCTCCGATGAGACACTGCTGCTGCTTTTGGTCTTCGTCCGTCTGGCCGGGGTTACGCCGATTGAAGTCAATAACTCGCGTCAGTTCCGAGAGCTTGCACTTGAGCACCTCGGCCTCCGACGTATCCGGTTGCTGGATCTCTGCCGCTGCCATCTGACAAGCCGCGATGATTCTTCCGACGAGTTCCGAATCCTGCAGGATCAATTCTTGCAGCTTGTTGCACAGAAGCTCGAGTGCCAGTTTCCGGTTCAGCTTGGAATACAGAGTCCGCTTGTGAGCTTCCAGCAGGTCGCACACCGGGCAATACATGTACTTGCCAAATGCGAGGCCCGAGCGAAGTGCCCGATCATGTTCCGGGCAGCGGAACAGCCCGGCAAGCACACGCATTGGTGAGGGAGTGCCGTCTTTAGTGGGCCGACCGGAAACAGTCTTGTTGTCGGCCAGACGTACCTGAGCCGCGTACCAATCCACGTCAGCGATGATTCGCAGGTATTCGAAGTCCTTCTCCGCGAGCGGGAGGTCGCGCGGAATCTGGCGGGTATAGTCCTTCGACGCGATGAAGCACTTTTCCGTAACGCTGAAAACGAAATGGCCTCGGTAGGCTGGTCGTTTCAGAGCCCGCCGCACCGAGTTGGGCGTCCACAAGTGTCGTGCTTTGCGGGGTAACGGGACGTCCGGTATGGAATTCAACCGCCGAGCGATATTGCGGATCGAAAGTCGCTCGTGAACAAACAAATGAAAGATCAATCGAACGATCTCGCTCTCTCGCGCGTCAATGACCAGTCGGCGGCGCGGTAGACCCCGCTTCGTCTTCTTGCCGGCGATTTCTTCGCCTGCATACCCGAATGTGATTGTTCCGAAGACAAGCCCTTCCAGGAAGAGTCCTTCGAGCGCCGCGCGAACATGCTCAGCATTGACCGATACCTGAAACTCGTCGAGCATCGCGCGAAAATGGAGCAGGTGCTGCCATTGATCCTTCTTGGCAGTGTCGATGTCGGACTTCACGAAGACGCAACGGATGCCCCATTCTTTCACGACCTGCTCGACGAACTGCAGAGTGAGAAAAACCTTCCGGTAGAGGCGATTCGTGGCGAACAGAAGTAGGACGTCGACCTTCTTGACTGCAAGCGTCCCGCGGAGCTGGTTCAACCCTTCGCGACTGCTGGTGTAGCCGCGTACGCCAAGGTCGAAGTAGACAAATTCACGCGGCACGAAAATGCCGTTGGCCACCGCAAATTGAAAGAGGGCGCGAATCTGGTCTTCGGCGCTATCCTGGAATTCCGTGCTGTAGCGGACGTAAATGGCGCCGATTGATTTTGCTAGACGTCGGGGCAGCTTCGCGTGAGCTTCCGCAGCCAAGCGATCTGTAGCGGCAGATGCTTCTGAGTAAATCTTGCGGCGTTCGGCCGCAACTTCCTGCCGGCTGCGCGATCTCCCGCTTCTTAACGGGTCCGGAACGACAGCAGCACATGCGCCGACACTTCCGAAGATTCCCAGGAGAACGTGGTAGACGGTGTGATCTCGCCTCGAAAATTTGTCCCTAATTTGTCCCTGCGGCCATCCTCCACAACTGGTAATAACGGGGAATAAGCAGGATGGTCTGGACTCGGATAAATTAGGCCGTGGCAAGACCTTAAGGCAAAAGTTATTACGAGTGAACGAGTTACGGAAACAGGCACGTTCGAATCCCCCTCTCTCCGCTGGCTGAAATGTCGATGGCTCGCAGGTGTCCTCAGCCGCCTGCGAGCCTTCTGCGTTTTTCAGGGAGTCGATTCCGTCGGAAACGCATCCGCCAGAATTTCGTAGGAGCGGAGCCGCGCCGAGTGCTCGTAGAACGCCGATGCGACGATCACTTCATCGACGCCCGTCTCATCGACAAACTGCTTCAGGGCGTGTCGAATCGTCTCGCGAGAACCGACGAAAGAGCAGGTCAGCATCGCGGATGCGTGCGCCTTCTCCGCCGGCGACCAGTAAGAATCGATGTCGTCGATCGGCGGCGGAAGCCGACCCGGTGTTCCCCGGACCAGGTTCGTGAATTGCTGCTGCGCGGACGTGAACAACCGGCGTGCTTCGTCGTCGGTCTCCGCAGCGAAGACATTCACGCCCGCCGCCGCGTACGGCCTTTGAAGTTGTGCAGAGGGCTGAAACTCGCGGCGATAGATCTCGAGCGCCTGCATCAAAGCTGTGGGAGCGAAGTGCGAAGCGAATGCATAGGGCAGCCCCATTTGTGCGGCGAGTTCCGCGCCGAACAGACTCGAACCGAGGATCCAGATTGGAACTTTGAGTCCCGCGCCGGGGACGGCCCGTACCGGCTGGCCGCTGACGGCGGGTTCGAAGTATGCCTGGAGCTCCAGTACGTCGTGCGGAAATCGATCGGCGCTTTCCAACGTACGCCGCAGCGCTCGCACGGTGCGCTGATCGGTACCGGGTGCTCGGCCGAGCCCGAGATCGATCCGGCCAGGGTAAAGTGATTCGAGCGTGCCGAACTGCTCCGCGATGACGAGAGGCGAATGGTTCGGAAGCATGATCCCGCCCGAACCGACGCGGATGGTTTTCGTTCCCCCGGCGACGTAACCGATGACGACCGAAGTCGCGGCGCTCGCGATGCCGGACATGTTGTGATGTTCCGCCAGCCAGAAGCGGTGATATCCCCACCGTTCGGCGTGCTGAGCGAGATCCCGCGAGCGGTGGAGCGCGTCGGCCGGTGTCGCGCCGGCTGGAACAAATGCGAGGTCGAGAATGGATCGGCGAAAGACTTTGGTCAAGGAGTCATCCTGAATCGGTAGGCAGTCATGGGCTGGTCAACGCGCGCCGTAACGGGCAGTCTTCGGCATTATTCGCGCCGCTTCGATAACCTTCCAGCAGTTCATGCGACCTCCGGGCCAGCATTCGGCGCACTTCCCGTCGCTTCCCTTGAATGCGGGGGATTCTCAGTGTGTCGTAAGCAGTCGTCTGGTGCCGCATCCAGGCGATGACGGCCGCCTCTGCCCGCTGGTCCACCGGAATTCGCTTCGTGCGCGCGACAGTTCCGCTTCCGACAGGCGTCGCATGATCGGTTACGGCCCGCGCCAGTTGCCGGGACAGCTCAGCATGGGCGGGATGAAAGTCGAGGAATGTCACAATGGCATCGAAGAATTCGTCGACGTACTGCGCCTGAGTTTTCGTTCGACGGCGCGCATCGGCGTCCTTCTTCCTGGAGTAAGCGTCGGTCGAACGTTCGGTGTCGAGCTCCGATCGAATGCGATCAATCACCTCCGAATGTGCCCAGACTCCCTTCGAGAAGATCTTCCGCCCTTTCCTTTCCTGCACGACCCAGTGTGGACCCGCAAGTTTGACTCTACGCGTGAGGGCGGCATCGCCGGGACGAAGCAGCACCCATCCATTTGGAATGGGGAGCACGTCGCCGTTCGGCGCACGGACGGACGTTGCATTCGGGCCTGGGGAGTAGACGTTATCTGTCATGGCCAATCTACGTTCTGTTCTCGGGGTCGTTGAGGGAGCTTCCCGGTGAATCCTGCATGTCGAGTTCCGCATCGACTTTCTCGTCGCGTGCGGCCACGCGCTTCGGATCCAGGCTCAAATTCCGGAGTTTCGGCGCGAGCACTGCGGCCATGCCGA
>JBFWWA010000513.1:0-4124 GCA_050246455.1 Planctomycetaceae bacterium | reverse complement strand
CAGCTACGGCTGGGTCCTCCCCGACGATCACTTCCTGCTCTACACCGGCAACAACTTCGGCAGTAAAGGGCTTGGAGTCGCCCGGCTCAAATTCGAGCAGTGAGCGAAACTCGTTTCCCGAGCACGGCCGGTTGGCATGCCCTGAGCCGGCGAAGGGGGTCGTGCGATTGCGCGACGACCACGCCCCTGGCAGGGCGTGCCTCCCGCGCGCTCGATCGCTGCGCTATTCTTTCTGGCCGACGTAGGTGTAGTGAAAGCTTCCCCCCTCGTCCTCGCGGTACTTGAGGTCGTAGTAGCCGACCTGTTTCCGTTTGAACATGCGGAAGGTGTGCAGCAGTTCTTCTTCGCTGTGAGTGAAAGTGACGTGGTAGTCTTTCACCGTCAGGCGTTTCGATGAGAAGTTGACGACGCGCATGCCGTTGCCGGCATCTTCGGAGCGGCTGTAGTAGTGGTGCCCGGGGCCCATCATGGAGGCGTAGATCAGGCCCCCCGGTTTCATCATCGCGTGCAGCGATTCCAGCCTTGTGTGCAGATCGGTCGGATTCAGCAGGTAGAGCGTCTGAATCGAGACAACGAGGTCGAAGTTGCCGCCGAACCACATGTCGCTCGGCTCGGGTTTCGCGGGAATGACCTGGAAGTTGCTCGCCGGACCGATCGACTGCGCGTACTGGATATCGGGAACGCTGATGTCGACGCCGTAGGCATCGAAACCCTTGTTCGTGAAGAAGCGGACCGCCGCTCCCTGCCCGCAGCCGAAGTCGAGCATCCGTTCGCCGTGCGTTCCGTCGAGGCCGAACTCGTCCCGGAAGACGCGGCCGTAAACGCGAAAGACCCAGCTCTCGACGTTTTCCGCGTCATAGAGCTTCTGATGAAACCGATGCTGTGAGTCGAGATAGTCGTTCATGGAGCCAGAATCGCCTGTGGCTGGAGGGAATGCAACGGAAAAGGGATTGTTGACCCGGGTGAACGCTGGCCGTTTCGCGATCGGGAAACTGAGCGGACTGGCGGGACCGGGGGAGCGAGGCGAACATTCCGCATTTCGCGAGCCGGGGTCGACGGTCTCAAATTTCGGAAAGTAGACTTCGGATAGAGGATCGGCGGGGATAGAATTGGGGCTCACGGAGACTCGTTGAGGAATTGACGATGGGGCAAATCTATTCCGTTCGCGTTGTGTCGACCGGCGGCGAGTCGGGTTGGATCGTCGATCGAAACCGTTCCCGGACCGACAACCCCATCGGCCCGCAACTCCATCGGGCGTCGTTCAACAGCCGAGACGACGCCGAAAGCGCCGCGAAGGCGCTCGCGGACAAGATCCGCTTTCACGAAGTCATTCCGATGTGGACCGAGTCCGACCTTCCGGTCATCGGCTGAACGTCGCTCCCCTGCTCCGTCGGAAGATTGGCACGTCGCAGCGCACACTGCCGAACTGCCACCCTGCGGGCGTTACGGTGTGGCCGATTTCGGGGCCCGCGGTTTGGGCTTCGGCTTTGCGGTTTTCATCGGGTCGCCAAGCCAGAGCTCCGACCACGATTGATAAGCGTCCTGCACCGGTTTGGGAGAGTTCATCAAGGTCCAGTTGAGCGGCGCGTAAACGATGTTGTAGTAATCCCAGGTCCGGTTCGGCACTCGATTCCGTCCCGCCCAGTAAATGGGAATGGCGCTCAGCACGTACACGATCAGGAGGAGCAGAACCAGGCCGAAATAGAAGCCAATCGATCGATGCTCCTTTTTGGGAGCTTCGGAGTTCGGAGCGCTGGAATCGGCCATGGGAACCTCCCCCACGCATTCTAATACTGAACGCATGAAATAGGCCACAAAATTCTGCGCGGCGTACCCGGCGATCCGCGAAACGGACGGCGCGGATTGTGTGGAGATGAGATAGAATGAACGCCGCCCGGTATCAGTGCCGGAGGTTTTACCTGTGGGGAATGGGAGAAAACGGCGCATGGCTGCCGAGTCGAAGCGAATGCGCTGGGTGACCCCGGCGTTTGCAGTCGCCATCATCCTGCTGTTGCTTGGCGGGCTCGTGCTGCTGCGGGACTACGATCCGCTCGAACGAATTCTGGCTCCGTTCCTCAACTCGCTCGGCTTGAACGGTTGAGTTTCCAAGGGCACGCGACCCCACAGCTTCTCATCCGCGAGCTTGAAAAGCGTCGCGGCGCAGTGCATCCTGCCAGTCTGTTCCGGTTCGGAAGTGTCGTGGTTCATTGAGGGAGTCGAGCATGCTCATTGCACAGGCTGTTGCTGAGCACACGGCGATCGTCACGCAGTCGGGACTGGGGCTCGGCTCCGTGATCGCGGTGGTTTGTTCCTGGGACCGCAATCGTTCCATTCTGTGGGCGATCCTCGCAGGAATTCTCTCGTGGTTCTACGTCATCTACTTCGCATTGACGCGGCCCGCTTAGCCGCCGGGTAGCGGGGGCGGTCATTTCCCCGCAACAGTCCGGAAGGGTGCGCCGGGTGCCGCCGCTGAGACGTTTCGGCACAGCAATACCACCTGGAAAAACGGATCGGGATTCTGGAGAAGTCCGTTAAGAATGGCGCCGTCCGGCCGAATTGAGATCGGGGAGTGATCTCGAAGTGGAGGCGACCGATGTCCGACGATGCCACCGATCAACAGAAGCGGAAAAGAGGTCTGATCTGGTACGGCGTCACGGCCCTCTTTTTATATGTGATCAGTTTCGTGCCTCTGGTCATCATCGTCACCTGGTTCGCGGAGCGCGGTTGGGTTTCTCAGCATGTGCGCGCAGGGACGGTTCTTCTTTACTATCCCATCGTATTGATTCTTGCCGGCTTTGGCTTTCTTGACGATGCCGAGGCTCTCTTTCGGCGAGTCCTGGAATCACTGCCGTGACGCCATCGATCCACGAGAAGAGTGGTGCGTCGCCGGGTGGCCCAGCTTGTTTCAGAGGCCGTCCGGGAATTGCCGACCGGGACAATCACTGGAAGGGCGAGTCGAAATCCTCGGGCTGGAGTTCGGGTGGCCGGGGCAAAACGAAGTGTGCCCCGGAATCTCCGTGGAAATGGGTTCGAATTCCCGGACACCCTCTGTTTCAAGCTGAGTCGCAACGCGACAAGAGGTTGCGATCGTTCGGTGACGAATCGGTACGTGACCGGGAATGACGCAGTTCGATTGACGCAACGAAAGTTGTCAATCGGTGGGATCTCGAGGCCCGACCTCCTGCCGCTGCGCGGCCCAGCTAGGCGAAGCGCCAAGCTGGGCCACCCTGCGATACGCCAAACTGATGGCGAAGATCCTGGGGAGGTAGGCTAAAATCGACGCCGCCCGGTCAGCAAAGGCCGAGCCGTTTTTCATGCGCGGAGGTGCAGAATGTTGCTGCGTGAAAACAAATTGCTGCTGCTGCCGCTTCTGATCCTGCTGGGAGCCATCGGGTGGATCGCGTACCTCGAATACTGGCGAACCCACAAGCCGTATTGCGCCCTGCCCATGCCGGAGATGCGATCACCCGAACGTTGAGTGGGCGCGTTTCAATTATTTCAAACTGTCCCACTACCATGGCATTACAACCGGCAGAATTCGTGGAACCTAACTGTCCAGTACGATCGGAAGGGGGGCGTATCGTTTGGTGGCGTTAGGAGTTGGGGCGACCTCGTCGGTTGCGGGCAGATTGCCGTCTACCGGTGACTTGCGCGGCCGTTCGTCCGGTTAACGTTTTTCTCAATATGGGGTTGCGCGTCGGAAACCTCGCTTAAGTTTTCCTCCGTTTTCTTGACGGACTGGCACCCTCAGGTAGAATTGTGTCGCCTCGGGACGCTGCAGGGAAGCAGGTCGCTACTATACACCTGTTGACTTGCCTCATTGAGAAGAGGGCAGATTTGCGTCACCTTTTCAGCAACCGTCACAAACGTTTCTGAAGATCGTTTTCAGTCGACTCGCGAGCGCGGATGCTCGCAAGCCGGCCCTGAATCGAGCGGGTGAGCCGTCGCCTCAACGACTTCGCTCGCTGAATTGCCCTCTGTGATCCTACCTCGACGTCCCCAGGAGCTGCGCGTGGCGCCCGCTTTGTCGGAAGATTTCAAAGAGCTTGTTCGCTCGCGGACGGATATCGTCCAGCTGATCGGCGAACGGGTTTCGCTGGAATCGCGCCGCGGCGGCCGGGAGT
>JBFWWA010000512.1:0-4139 GCA_050246455.1 Planctomycetaceae bacterium | reverse complement strand
GTCAGCCGACTTCCCCCACACTCATTCGAATCTCCGAAAATCGCTCAATTTTTTGTTGTGTCAGGTCCCGCTGCCGGAGAGCATGGGAGACATGATCAGCATCCAGACCGACACCTTTCCGCAAACAAGCCTCAGCTACTTCGCGTTCCGGATTGCGTTCCAGGACACCCTCGAGCGGATCTGTCTCGCGCAGCAGATGGGGACCTATACCATGGACGCCTTTGGGTTTCTGACCGAGGTTCCGTTCCTCCGGGCAGTCCCTCCGCACGTCCAGCTCGACATGCTCGCCGCGACGTGGAAAAAGCACGTTTCCGACGAGCGTTTCGATGCCAGCCTGCTCGACGAAAGCGTCATTTACGGCGCCTGCGAGACGTCGGCCCGGATCGTCGAACGCGATCCCGGCGTCATCGATCGCTTCCTGCACGGCGGACCGCTCGACGTCCGCCTCAAGCCCGATCATCAGCTCGCCTCGGAACTCCGTTCGCTCCATCTCAACCTTTCGAGCGACGGCGACTTCCTGATGATCAGCCAGTTCGAAGACATGATGCCGGACGACGCCCGAGCCGCGAAAGCGCAGTTCGGTCTCGATGAAGCGCGGCTTGAAGTGATGTTCGAGGCATTGGGACGCTGGGCAATGACCGCCGAGTTCCTCTCGAACATGGTCGGACTTATGACGAAAGAAGAAATCGTCCGGACCGCTCTCGAACTCGGCGTGGCTTGAGCGGCTGTGTTGCTCGAAGAAGAACCAACGTGAAACAGGGCACAGACAGGCATGTCTGTGCTCCTTTTTTTGACGTGGGAATCGCTCTACCGGGGCAGAGTCATTCGTGTCTGCGCGGCTATTGCCCCGTTCCGCTGCCGGTCAGCAAGGCCATCAGCACACCGGCTGCCACCGAGACGTTGAGCGAGCCCACCGAGCCGTGGGCGCTCAAGCGGCAGACGTCGTCGCATTTCTCGAAGGTGAGGCGGCGAAGTCCCTTTTCTTCATTACCGAGCACGAGCAGCCAGGGGCGATCTCGGGGAACTTCAGAGACGTCGCGCTCCGCATGTTCCGATGCTCCAAGAGCCCAGAGTCCCGCTTCTTTCGCCTGTTCAATCGCCCGGGCGAGATTCGGAAGATTGGAGAACGGGACGTGTTCCATTCCGCCTGAGGCGACGTCGTAGACCGTGCCGTTGAGCGGAGCGGAGTGGTCGCGCGTGAGGACCACGCCGCGAATTCCGAAGAATGCCGCAGTCCGGAAAATTGCCCCGACGTTGTGGGGGTCCTGGATCTGGTCGAGTGCGAGCCAAAGCCCGTATCGGCCGTCGCGCTGCTCCGTGGCGTTCGCGAAGAGTTCCTTCACCGGAACGTCCTCGCGTTCCCGGACCATCGCCTGCGTGATGCTGGTGCGCCCCGACTCCACCTGCTGATGGCGGGGATTGCGGCGTCCTTCATTCGGGCTCCCCCGGAGAATCGGAATGCGATGCATTGTTGCGAGCTTTTCGACTTCCTCCCACGCGGGGGAGGGACGCTGGGCAGGCAGGCGAACGTCGACGACGTCATGCGGACGAGATTCGAGCGCTGCGAGAACGCTGTGCGGGTTTCGAAGTTGTAAGGTTGCGAGCGCGGGCATGAGAGAAGGGGTCAGCAGTTAGGGATTCGGGAGTAAGTCAGTTCGCTGGCGGCGGGCTTCGTAGAACAGGATGCCGGCGGAAACGGCGGCATTGAGCGAGCCGACGTGGCCGAATTGTGGGATTGTCGCAATCACCTCGCAGAGTTCAAGGAGTTCCGACCGGACGCCGGAGCCTTCGTTGCCGATGATGAGCAGCGTCGGCCTTTTGAAATCACAATCGGCGGCCTGTCGGCCGTTTTCTTCGCTGGCGGCGGCAATCTGAAATCCCCGTTCGCGCTGTTGGCGCACGAATTCGACAAGACTTTCGACTGCGGCGATCGGAACATGATTCACCGCTCCGGCCGAGCTGCGGACGACCTGGCTCGTAATTTCCGATTGTCCTCTGGTGCCGACGAACAGACCATCGATCGCCATTGCGTCCGCAGTCCGGACGATTGCCCCGAAGTTGTGCGGATCCTGAATTCCGTCGAGGACCACGAAGATCGGATTCGCAACTGCTGATTGAACGACGTCGTTGGCATCCCGGTACGGGAACGGCGGCATCCGCGCTGCGTACCCCTGATGTTCGGTTGTTCCGCAATGCACTGTCAGCTCATCGGGATCGACGAACCTGGCCGAGAGCTCCAGTTCGGCGATGCGCGCTTCGACTTCCACCCGTTCGGGCTCGGGCAGTCGTGTGGAGAGGCGAAGCTCCAGCGGTTTCCAGAACCCTGCACGCAATGTTTCCAGGACAGGGTAACGGCCCCAGATCCAGGCGCGTTGATGGCTGCCGAGGAATTTCCGGCGGCGCTTGTCGCGGCGGGGCTGCTGAACCATGGGTGAATACTTGAAGGATACGAGGCCGAGACGGCGCGCCGCGACCGAAGATTCCGTTTCGACGATTCGCCGCAAATTCAACGCACGTTTACTGTAGCGGGAAACCGGGCGATTTTCATTTCCTGCGGCTCGTCTCCCCCCGTTGATTCTGTCGAAGAAACCCACAACAATGCGTTCTGACTTGATTTCCCTTACCGCGGAAAATGGACCGGTCATGACCGGATTAAGACCGTTGGCGACACTGATTCCCCGTTATAACGAAGAAGAACGCGAAGGTTTGCGCGCCGCCGGCCGGTTCAACGGCCAGCTCATGGACTTCATCCGTCCACACGTGAAGGCCGGCGTCAGCACCAATCAGCTCGACAAGCTCGTCCACGAATACACGCTGGATCACGGGCATATTCCCGCCTGCCTCGGTTACAACGGGTTTCCGAAAAGCATCTGCACCAGTGTGAATGAAGTTGTCTGCCACGGGATTCCGAACGACCGCGAACTCCAGGACGGCGATATTATCAACGTCGACCTCACGACGATCGTCGATGGCTGGTACGGCGATCAGTCAGAGATGGTTCTGATCGGCGACGTGTCGAAGCAGGCGCGGCAGCTGACGCAGGTGACTTTCGATTCGATGTACCTCGGCATCCATGCCATCAAGCCCGGCGGGCGCGTGATCGATATCGGCCGGGCAATCTACGAGTACGCCCGCGCACGCGGTTTCGAAGTGGTGAAGGAATACCAGGGGCACGGCATCGGCCTCGAGTTCCACCAGGAACCCGGCATTCCGCACTTCCCGCACCCAAGCCACGCGAAGGAAATCATCGAGCCGGGGGTCTGCTTCACCATCGAGCCGATGCTCAACGCGGGGACGTGGGAGACGAAGCTCGACAAGAAAGATGGCTGGACGGTCCGGACGAAGGATGGTTCGCTTTCGGCCCAGTTCGAACACACGATCCTGATGACCGAAGAAGGGCCGGAAATTCTGACGTCGACCCGGAACGGTCCGCAGGAAGGGCATCGCTTCTAGCTTGGGAGCTGGAAAGCCCGGGAATCCCGGCTTGCGGCGTCGCTGCGGAATCGGGAGCCGTCTAGAGCGCACCTTCAGCCTGGGTCACTGCTGCTTGTCCGGGGTCATCGACGGATTTACGATGGAGAGAACGCGGTCGCTCCGGCCGTCCGCCGACTGTCGTAGCTTTACTCCCGTCAAATCCTCATCAGCTCCTCAAAGAACCTGCCATGAGTGATCTCAGCCGTCGCCAGTTTCTGCAGTCTGCGTCTCTTCTCGCGACAGCGGCGGGAGGCAGCGCCCTTTTTGGGGCCGACCTGGCGCGTCAGCCGATCGAGGCGCTGCGGCCGCAGTTCGTGCCGACGGGGCTCTTTCTGACGTGGCAGGGGGATCCGACGACGACGATGACGGTGCAGTGGGTGGGTACCGAAGCGGAAGGTCTCAACCGGCCGGTCACATTTGCGGAAGATGGACTGAATACCTGGCGGCCGGCGCTCGGAACGGTCAAGAATTTCCCGAAGACCGACCTCAAGATCTTCCGGACCGAGCTCAAAGGGCTCCAGCCGGATTCCGAGTATCGATTTCGGGTCGGCAACGATTCCGCCGAGTATCGTTTCCGCACCATGCCGAAGAAAGGAACGAATACGATCCATTTCGTTTCCGGCGGGGATTCCGGTATCGGAACGGGAGCGATCCGGACGAACAAG
>JBFWWA010000511.1:0-4141 GCA_050246455.1 Planctomycetaceae bacterium | reverse complement strand
AAAACTGGTCAAGCATCGTGCACCCGTAGAACTCATCGAAGCGCACCCGGGAAACGCCCAAGGGCTCCTTTGTTCGATTCTAGGCAGCGCGCCGGGGCAAAGTCGACAAGTTTCCCGGGGAATCCGACCGTCGCGTAACACATTGGCGCAATAGCGGTTGAGTCGTTACTCGGGCTCGGTCAGCTCTTCCCGGAGTCGGTGCAGCTTTTCGAGCGCTGCGAGCGGCGTCATCCGTTCGAGATCGAGTTTCCGGATTTCATCGAGCATCGGGTGCGGAGGCGGCTCGAAGAGCTGCAGCTGTTGCCGCTTGCCCGATTGCGTCCGCCGTTCGGGAACCTTGGGCCGGCCGGACTCGTCGACATGCTCCGCTTCGAGCGATGCAAGAATTACACCCGCCCGGTCGATGACCTCTCGCGGCACGCCGGCAATGCGTGCGACATGAATTCCGTAACTCTTGTCCGCCGCTCCCTCCACAATTCTGTGAAGGAAAATGACTTCGCCGGATTCTTCGCGAACGGCCACGTTCCAGTTGGCGGCGTGTCCGAGTGTCTGCGTCAGTTCCGTGAGCTCGTGGTAATGCGTGGCGAACAGGGTCCGGCAGCCGACCACATCGTGCAGATATTCCGTGACTGCCCACGCCAACGAGAGTCCATCGTAGGTGCTGGTCCCTCGGCCGATCTCATCGAGAATCACCACGCTCCGATCGGTCGCCGTGTTGAGAATACGAGCCGTCTCGGTCATCTCGACCATAAACGTACTTTGACCGCGCCCCAGTTCGTCGCTCGCACCAACGCGAGCAAATACCCGGTCCGCTATACCGATCCGCGCCTCGCTCGCCGGAACGAACGATCCCATCTGGGCCATGATCGTCAGGAGCGCCGCCTGGCGGATGTAAGTACTCTTTCCAGCCATGTTCGGCCCGGTGATGATCTGCACCCGTCCTTGCCCGTTGCCGAGTCGGACATCGTTCGGGACGAATTCGCCGGATGGCTTCAAGCGATCGAGGACGGGATGCCGGCCCTCGCGGATATCGAGCACCGGCTCGGGCGAAACTTCCGGCCGGCAATATCTTTGCCGGACCGCGAGAATCGCGAGTCCGACCAGCACATCCACTTCCGCAAGAATTGACGCGGTCGTCTGCAGTCGCCGGCTCTCCCGGGCGACCCGTTCGCGAAGCGCCGTGAACAGTTCCAGTTCAAGCTGCGTCGAGCGTTCCTCGGCGCGGAGCACTTTATCTTCGTGCTCCTTGAGTTGCGGAGTGATGTACCGTTCCTGGTTCTTGAGCGTCTGCTTGCGGATGTAATCGGCCGGAACTTTCTCCGCCTGGGCCGCCGTGACTTCAAGGTAGTAACCGAAGACACGGTTGAAGCCGACCTTCAAGTTCGAAATTCCGGTCCGGGCAATTTCTTCGCTCTGGTACCGGGCAATCCACTCCTTCCCACCGCGCGCGAGGCTGCGAAGCTCGTCGAGTTCGGCATGGCAGCCGTCCCGGATCATGCCTCCGTCGGATGTGACAAGCGGGGGTTCATCGACCAGCGCCGATTCGACATCCGCGCGCACTTCCGTACAGAGATCGAGGTCCCCCTCGAGCCGTTTGAGCAGAGGCGCACTGCGCCCGGCGAGCTTCGCCTTGAGCCTCGGCAAGAGCGAAAGCGTGCGAGCGAGGCATCCGAGATCGCGCGGACTCGCCCGACCCGTCGCAACGCGCGACGTCAGGCGCTGCAGGTCGTAACTTTCCCGCAGCTGATCCTGCAACTCGCGGCAGAGGAGGGTGTCTCGCGTGAACTCGTCGACGGCGTCGAGTCGTGCGTTGATCGCTGCGATATCGGTCAGTGGATTCGACAGCCAGTCGGCCAGCAGGCGCGCTCCCATCGGCGTCACGGTCTCGTCGATTACTGACAGCAAGGTTCCGTCGCGACTTCCATCGCGCATCGTCCGTGTCAGTTCGAGACTGCGCCGGGTCGCCTCGTCGATGACGAGCGTTGAACCGCGCCGATACGGCTCGAGTTTGACGATATGACCGAGCGCGCTCCGCTGAGTTTCCTGCACGTATTCGAGCAGCGCACCCGCCGCCACGACGCTCGGCGACTGCGCATCGACATCGAAGCCGTCGAGAGTCGTCGTACCGAAATGTTCCAGCAACCGCCGACGGCATTCGTCCTGCGAAAATGACCATGCGGGACGTTCCGTCAGCAGCATCTTCTCGCGCAGCGCCAGTTCGCCGAGAGAACCATTGGACCTGGCTCCTTCCGCGATGATGCATTCCGCCGGGTTGATACGCCCCAGCTCATCGGAAAGCTGTTCCGGTTCGAGCTCCGACGTTGTGAAGTTTCCGGCGGAGAGCTCGAGCCACGCGAACCCGATCTTCTGCTTCCCTTTGAAAGCACAGGCGAGGAAGTTGCTCGTCCGCGGATCGAGGAGCGCGTCGTCGGTCAGCGTGCCGGGAGTGACGACGCGCGTCACTTCGCGCTTGACCAGCCCTTTCGCGAGCTTCGGATCTTCAACCTGTTCGCAGACGGCGGCACGGCAGCCGGCCTGAATCAATTTGCGAAGGTAACCGTCCAGGGCATGGTACGGAAAGCCGGCCATTGGAACCGGATTCGCCGAGCCTTTGTCACGGCTCGTCAGCGTGAGATTGAGAATCTTCGCCGCCTGCCTGGCATCCTCGTAGAAGAGCTCGTAGAAGTCTCCCATCCGGAACAGCAGAATTGTCCCCGGGTTCTGGCTTTTGACTTCCAGATACCGCTCCATCATCGGGGTGAGCTTTGGTCCGTCGGCGCTCATCGGGCGGGCACGCTGCGTTTATTCCTGCGGCTTCGTGTCGGGAAACAACATGCTCACGCTCGTTCGGTCGTGGATCGAACGGATCGACTGGGCGAAGAGCTTCGCGACCGAAATTACCGTGATGTTTTCCGGAAGAGGATCGAACGAATACTCAATTGTATCGGTGATGAACATCCGTTTGATCTGGCTGGCGCCGATGCGCGGTGCGGCCCCCTTCGAGAGAACACCGTGGCTCACAGCGGCGTAAATGTCTTTCGCTCCCTGTTTCTTCAGAACGTCCGCCATGCTGATGAGCGATCCGCCCGTGATGGCGAAGTCATCGACCATGATGACGTTCTTTCCTTTCACTTCGCCGATGACCTCGAGCACTTCCGCCTGCTCGGTGTGGTCCTTGCGCTGTTTGTTGCCGATGACGACCGGAACACCGAGCAGTCTTGCGTAGGCCGAGGCATCCTTCGCGAAGCCGATGTCGGGACTGCAGACCACAAGATCCGGAATGTTGAGCGCCTTGATGTGCCCGCAGATGACGTGCCGCGCGTAGAGGTGGTCGACGGGAATGCCGAAGAAGCCCTGAATCTGCGGGCTGTGAAGATCCATCGTCAGAACGCGGTCCGCTCCCGCCGCCTGGATTGCGTCGGCGCAGACGCGCGCCCGGATGGAAACGCGAGGCTCGTCCTTCTTGTCCCCCTTCGCATAGCTGAAGTAGGGAATAACTGCCGTCACTTGCTGTGCGCTTGCGCGCTTGAGCGCGTCGATCCAGAAGAGGAGCTCGACAAAGTTATCGTTGACCGGGTAGTGAACGCCCTGGATGACGAAGACGTCGCGTCCCCGGACGTTCTCTCGAATGCGGACGAAGACGTTCCCTTCACTGAAAACATGGGCACGGCAGGGAACCAGCCTCACGCCAAGTTCGTTCGCGACGGATTGCGCCAGCAGCGGATTGGCCGAGCCGGCAAGGACCGCCAAATCCCCCTGGGGAGCTTGAAAAGGCTGTGGACGCGGTCCGGCGCCACTCGAGAACGAGTTGAATTGCGACATAAATCCAGCGAGCTTTCGACGTTGAACCCCGGAGTCCGCCAGTTCACTCCCAAGACGCGTGCACAACCCGTTGGGACGGTCCGAAACGGAGTGCGGAGCAACCGGCAATCGCAACGAGGGAGTGCAGGACCGCGACAATCTGCATCATACTGGTCGCGGCAGCCAACTCAAGCGTCGAATGCGGGGCCGTCAGAAGCAAGTCGTTTCAACGTCAAAAGTTCGGGACGATGCCCGAATTCTTGCGGAAAAGACCGGTTGTAGCGGAGAGGGGAGAAAACCCGTCAATTACGGCGAGTTTCGGCCGAGCGGGAAACGCCGC
>JBFWWA010000510.1:0-4144 GCA_050246455.1 Planctomycetaceae bacterium | reverse complement strand
GTCAGGTCATAGACCTCGCGCATGACGGGACTTCGGCCAATCATCCCCTCGATCACGGATTCTGCTTCGTGCGGCATGCTTGCGTCAAACTTCAGTTCAGGTTGACGCCAAGTGCGCTTTTGGCAGTCACCGATGCACTAAGTATAAGCGGTTGGGTGTCGAAATACACCCATCGGGCGAAATGAATTTTGGGTTCCGACACCGCTTCATACGCCGCTCACAAGAAAACGCCCCACAGTTGGGCTTTGGAACCGGAATTCGCGCAATTCTTGGGCGTTTTCTCGCGTCGGCGGAATGGACGAAAGAACAGGTGCCCGGCTGTTCTGCCGAAACCGCGTTGATTGACGCCCGAACTTTGACGATATACGGTTCTCTGATTGATCCAGGGAGACTGTAACGACAATGACAGAGCGCATTTTCAATTTTTCCGCCGGCCCCGCCGTGCTGCCGGTTTCCGTTCTCGAAGAAGCCCGGGAGAACCTGCTCTCTCTGGGAAAAACCGGCATCGGCATTCTCGAGCATTCCCACCGGGGGAAGGCGTTTCTCGCGGTCTATGAAGAGACGGTCAATCTTCTACGCGAAGTCGGCAACATTCCCGACGACTACACGATTCTCTTCCTGCAGGGGGGGGCCTCGACACAGTTCGCGATGGTGCCGATGAGCTATCTCGACAAGAGCAGCACCGCGGACTATCTCGTCACCGGTTCCTGGTCTCAGAAGGCGGTCGCCGAAGCGAAGCGGTTCGGGCAGGTGCACATCGCCTGCAGCAGTGAAGATCGCAACTTCTGTTACATCCCGAAGGAATGCCGCTACAGCGACAAGCCGACCTACGTTCACTTCACGTCGAACAACACCATCTTCGGCACGGAGTTTTTCGACGAGCCGAAGGTTCCCGCGGGGAGCTTCCTCGTCTGCGATGCATCGAGCGATATTTTTTCCCGACCGATCGACATCAGTAAGTATGGCCTGATCTACGCCGGTGCGCAGAAGAACCTCGGCCCGTCGGGAGTGACGCTCGTGATCATGCGGAAAGACCTCGTCGAGCGCGCGTCCCGCGACTTGCCGACGATGCTGCAATACCGGACGCACGCCAAGGACGATTCGATGTACAACACACCGCCGACCTTCGGCATCTACATCATCGGACTCGTCGTGAAGTGGATCAAACAGCAGGGTGGACTGGCGGCGATTGAAAAAAACAACCGCGAGAAGGCGGACCGCCTCTACGGGTATCTCGACCAGAGCAAACTGTTCCGGGCAACTGCCGACAAAGGAAGCCGCTCCCGCATGAATGTGACGTTCGTCACCGGCAACGACGAGCTCGATGCGAAGTTCATCGCCGCTGCAAAGGGGGAAGGGTTTGACGGGCTCAAGGGGCATCGCAGCGTGGGCGGAATGCGAGCGAGCATCTACAATGCGTTTCCTCCGGAGGGAGTTGACGCACTCGTCGCGTGTCTACGGAAGTTCGAGGCCGCCAACATCTGAGCGCGTTCCATGAGCGAAGCCGAGACTCAAACTGCGGATTTCGCTCATGCCGACATCGGCATTGTCAGCGCGCTCCCGATTGAACTCGCCGCATTCTTCGATCGTTGCGAGAAAGTCCGCAGGTATTCCGGCGACGATTTCTCGTTTCGAGGCGGACGTTACGACCGAATCCGCATCGTCGCCGCACATTGTGGAATGGGTTTCGCGAGAGCCCGCCGGGCGACGCACGCACTCATCGACGCGCATTCGCCGCCGTGGGTCCTCTCCTGCGGGTTCTCCGGGGCCCTCGCACCGGAGATTGCCTGCGGCCATGTCGTCATGGCCAACGCCATCTGCGACCAGCACGGCAACGAGCTCAAAATCGATCTCAACCTTCCCGACAATCCCAAGTCGGGAGTGCACGTCGGGCGATTGCTCACGGCTGACGCAATCGTCCGCCGCGTCGACGAGAAGAAAGAACTCGGACAGAAGCACCAGGCGGTCGCAGTCGATCTCGAAAGTCTGGCCGTCGCCCAGGTCTGCCGCGAACGAAACGTCCGATTCATGGCCATCCGCGTAATCAGCGACGACCTCGCCGCCGATCTGCCGGAAGAGATTCTGTCGCTTGTGGGATCGACCGGTTCGGTTCGCTTCGGGGCGGCTCTCGGCGCGGTTTTCAAGCGTCCTTCCAGCGTCAAACAGATGTGGAAACTCCGCGAGAACGCCAACCGCGCCGCAGAGACGATGGCCGACTTTCTCGACGGCGTCGTTCGCCAGCTTTACAATGCGACCGTCAAAGAGGAAGTGCTGCGCGATCCGCCGAAATAGAAGCAAAGGGCTGCGGTCTCATCGGGTGGATCGGTCGCCGTGTCAATTGCCCTCCGGTTCCGGAATTCATTCGCCATGCGTCCCTGGATTCTCTCCGAAATCAACTACGGATACGTCAAAGAGAATCCTTACGACGTTGCAGTGCTCCCGCTGGGGGCGACCGAACCGCACAATCTCCATCTGCCCTACGGAACGGACATCTTCGAGTCTCAGGAGATTGCAAGCCGCGCGTGCGAAGCGGCGTTCGGGCGCGGCGCCCGCGTCATCATGCTCCCGCCAGTTCCATACGGGACGGAAACGAACCAGATGCGTTTCCCGCTCGCGATGAATCTCAATCCCTCGACGCTGTTCGCGGTCATTCGCGACCTCGTCGATTCGCTCGCGGCGCATCGCGTCTACAAGCTGCTCATTCTCAACAGCCACGGCGGCAACGACGTGAAACCGATGCTCCGCGAGCTTTACGGCCGGACGTCGGTGCACGTTTTCCTCTGCGACTGGTTCCGCGCCGTTTCGTCCGACGTCCAGAAGCAGATTTTCGACGTGCCGGACGATCACGCCGGCGAAATGGAGACGTCGCTGGCGCTCGCCTACTTCGCGGACCTCGTCGCCAAAGATCCGAAAAGCGGGAAGCTCCAGGCGGACGACGGCGCGGTCCGCCCCACACGGTTTGACGCCGTGAACCAGGGCTGGATTTCGCTCACCCGCCCGTGGCATCATCTGACGACGAACAGCGGAGCCGGAAACCCGCACGCCGCCACCGCCGAGAAAGGCCGAAAGCTGATGGAGACGCTCGTCGAACGACTCGCGACGTTTCTTGTCGAGCTGGCCCGCTCCCCGGTCGACGACAAGTTCCCCTTTTGAAACTCCATACGGGATCGACCTCGATGTCACTCTCTGGAAAGACTGTCCTTGTGACCGGCGGCGGCACAGGAATCGGCGCAGCTTGCGCACTGTATCTCGCGCGTGAAGGTTGTCGCGTGGCCATCGCAGGCCGCCGCGACGACAAGCTGCGAGAGACCGCGGCCCAGCACAAGGGGCCAAACGCAATTCTCACTCATACCGTAGATGTCGCCGACCGGTCGAGCGTCACCGAGCTCATCGACTGGGCGACCAGGGAGCTCGGCCGGATCGATATTCTGATCAACAGCTCCGGTACGAACATCCCCAAGCGAGCGATGGCCGAACTCAATCCCGACGACTGGGACAAGCTGATCGCGATCAATGCCACCGGAGCCTACAACTGCCTGTGGGCCATTTTTCCGCAGATGCGCGAGCGCCGCGACGGCCTTGTCATCAACATCGTTTCGACGGCCGGAATTCGCGCCGGCCTGCTCGGCGGTGTGGCGTACAACGCATCGAAGTTCGCGATGTCGGCCCTCGGCATTACCGTTGCCCAGGAAGTCAAAGATCAGAACATCCGGGTGACGAATCTTTATCCGGGAGAGGTCGATACGCCGATTCTCGAAAACCGGCCCGTCCCGGTCACGCCCGAACACCGGGCGCGAATACTTCAGCCCGAAGATGTGGCCGAAGCCGTCGTGATGATTGCAAAGCTCCCGGCCCGCGCCCATGTTTCGGAGATCACCATCAAGCCGACGTCGCAGGCGTACTGCTGACTTTTCGGCGGCGTCACCGCAGAACCGAAAAAAACGGGGCGACCAGACGGCCGCCCCGTTTCTTCGTTGATGCCGGTCGCTCGCTTATTCAGCAGCGATGCAAAGCCAGCCGTTGAGTGCCTTGAGCGTCGTAACGTTAAGCGCGATCTCAGGGCTCCCTTCCCGTGCAATCTTGACGACACGGTCACGTTCACGGGTCGGAATCGACGTCTCGATCTTCTTCCGCATCACGCCCG
>JBFWWA010000509.1:0-4148 GCA_050246455.1 Planctomycetaceae bacterium | reverse complement strand
GCCGATTGGACGTCCGTAATCACGATTCGATTGCCGGCAACGGTGGCGATGACATTCCCGCTGGGATGCCAGCGCGCGTCGGTGTCGACTCCGCCGTCGATGAACGTCGCCTGAATCGGCGCGCCTCCATTCGGAGAGATCAGATAGATCTGCCAGTGGCCGTTGTTGTCGCGCATGCGGAAGGAGATTCGCGAGCCGTCGGGAGCGCTGCGCGCAATTCCCTGGCAGCCGGGGAACTTTCGATTCTCCGTATGAGTCAGCCGTCGTTGTGACGTTCCCAAGGGTGGCATCGGGAATTCGGTTTCAGTCCCTTCGAGGGGGCCGAGAGGTCCGGCGACATCGATCTGATCGGGAATATCGACGACGTACAGTTCATCGAGCGGATTGTTCCGGGCATCGCGCGTCGTACCGATGAATGCGCGGGCGAGCTGCCGTTTGCCGGTCGCGTCTTTATAGCCCTCTGTGCCGATCCAGCTGTCGAATGCCGCATTCGAGATCTCGTCACTGCCCGGCTGCGGTTCGGGGACGACGACAACGACGAGCACGGAAAAACCTTGAGACGTTCCGGGGAACTGCGGCGTGTCCCGGACCTTCACCGGCCGGCCGAGTTTCGTCACGCCGATAGTGCGCAGGTCGAGCTGCCTGCCGATCTTGATCCCATGCGCGCGGACGACTTCGTCGTTGTAGGTGAAGCCAATCCACTTCCCGTCGCCCGAATATTCGTGCCGATGCGTTCCGCCGCGGAGCGCGCCGGGAGTGAAGGGAGCGGTGACGTCGCGCGCGTCGGCGAATTCGATGTGCCCGGAACCATCAGCGCGGACCACCGCCCCCAGTCGGCGATGCTTCTCGTACTGATCGTCGGGGCCGGTGGAACGGAGCGGACCGTGAATGAAGGCGACTTCATCCCGATCGGGGGCATAGCTGACGGCGCCGACACCCGGCCCGAGCGGGCCGGCATGCTGGGGCTGATAGACCGGGATGACTTTCCCGGTGGCGATTTCAACTTTTGCGATGAGCCTGGAATCGATGATCCGTTCGGGCCTGCGCGTGTCGAAGACGAGGAACCGGTCGTCGGGAGAGAAGTTGTCGTTGTTATCGAGGGCATGATCGTACGCGGAACCGTGCGTGATCTGCCGTTCCTCGGAGCGCGCCTCAGCAGCCATCAGCAACATTCCTCCCCACACGACCGCAATGAATGTAACGGAAATCCGGAATCGCATTCTTCAGAGGCCTGCTCTCTCGATGTCGCTATTGCGCCGGCAATCGATTGTGGCCGACCCGAATTCCATTCTCACGAAGTGGATGCGAATTCCGCACGCTGAATTCCACCTGAAATCGGACTTGGGTGTTTCTACTGAGGTTACCATGTCGGAACGCCGCCAAAACAGCAATGAAGTGGAAGATCCGGGGCAAAGGTTTTGCAACAATCGAACTCCCTGTTTACGATGCAAACAGTACCGAGCCGGGGTATTGAATGATCCGCCAGAATCGAAACCAGGGATCGCAGGAAATTGTCGGCGATTCGGTATCGCCGTCTGGCAGTTCGGATGGCTGTCCGGATGCGGGCGAGCTCAAACTGCTGGTGGCGGGGAACTTGCCCCAGACGCGGCACGACGAGCTGGAACAGCACATTCTCGCGTGCTCACGATGCCAGGCGGTTCTCGCGGAGCTCGACAACGATCCCAGTCTCGTTGCGGCGCTGTCCGACTTTGCCATTCCAGTGGTGACCGATAACGGTCTGGGGACCGGCTTACCATCCGGGGCGAGCGGAACGGAACGAAGGCTGGGCGACTATCGCGTCATTCGCGAGATCGGCCGCGGCGGAATGGGTGTTGTTTTCGAGGCGAGGCAGATCTCGCTCAGGCGGCGGGTTGCCCTCAAGACGTTGCCCTCGGCGGGGCTCCTCGACCCGAAACGGCTGCAGCGATTCAAGAACGAAGCGCACGCAGCGGCCCTGCTTCATCATCCGAACATCGTGCCCGTCTACACGTTCGGAGTTGAGGAAGGCATTCACTACTACGCGATGCAGTTCATCGAAGGGGTGAATCTTTCCCGCATCCTGCGCGCGATGCAGCTCGAGGCGGCGGGGGGGCGTTTCGAGGCCGTTGTTGATTCGGTGCGTGGAGCGAATGACACGACTTCAGAAGCCGTGATTCCGCTCGACTCCACGGATGCCATCGACGCACAAGCGGATACGAAAGTCGACGATACCGTCGAGCGTCCGCCGACGGAGTCGCCGCAAACTAAGCCGGGGCCGTCGTCATCGTCCGCCTGCGAGGAACTGGTTGCGTGTCAGCAGAGGGATCGAAAGCAATACTTCCGGCGAACTGCCGAGCTGATGATGCAGGCGGCCGACGCCCTCCATTTCGCGCACGAGCAGGGAGTCGTGCATCGCGACGTCAAGCCGTCGAACCTGGTGATCGACCATTCGGGTCGGCTGTGGGTGACCGATTTCGGACTGGCCCAGCTGGAGACCGACGCAACGCTCACGATGTCGGGCGACATCATCGGAACTCTGCGGTACATGAGTCCGGAGCAGAGTTGCGGCAAACCGGGCCGTCTCGATTTCCGGACCGACATCTATTCTCTGGGGGCGACTCTTTACGAGCTGCTGACGCTCGAACCTCTGTTTCCGGTCGTTGATCGCCAGGCGATTCTCATTGCGATTGCGAATGTCGAGCCGCGTTTGCTCCGCTCCATTGATCCGGAGATTCCGGCAGAGCTGGAAACGATCGTCCTCAAGGCCATTTCGAAGGAGCCGCTCGACCGCTACGCGACGGCGGGCGAGATGGCCGATGATCTACGGCGGTTTCTGGCGGACATGCCGATTCGCGCGAAGCGTCCGTCATATCTGGAGCGGACGTTCAAATGGGTCCGCCGCCACAGCCGGCTTGTCACCGTTGCGGCATCGCTGCTCGCGGTGATTGCGTGTCTGGTGGTCGTCGGCGCCGTGCTCCTGGCGGCGGCGTGGCGCAGCGAATCGCACCAGCGGCAGATTGCCGAGGCAGCTGCGAGCGACGCCACCGCGAAAAGCGCCGAAGCGGATGCGCAGCGCGAGCGGGCGGAACGGAACTTTCGCAGCGCGGTCAAGGCGGTCGATCAGATGTTTACTCAAGTCGGCATCAGCGATCTTGCCGACGTCCCGCAGATGGAACCGGTTCGCCGCGACCTGGCGAAGAAGGCGCTGCAGTTCTACCAGGAGTTTCTCAAGGAGCGGAGTGACGACCGGAACATCGCGTACGAAACCGGCCGCGCGTGGGTTCGTGCCGCTTATGTCCAGAGAATTCTCGGCAATCATCAGGAAGGGGAACGGTCGGCTCGCAACGGGTTGGAGATGTTCGAGAGCCTGGGGGCGGAAGGTTCCCGCGATGCAACGCATCGACTCGATGTGGTAATGGCCTGTGAAGAAATTGCGATGAATCTCTCGCAATCCGAACGCAGCGACGAGGCGCTGCTGTTTCGGGATCGAGCGCTTTCGACCGTGAAGTCGCTGGTGAGGGATTTTCCCGAGCCGGTGACTCACTGGATTCGGCTGGCAGATGCGAACAGCGCGTACGGCAACGCATTCTTCAGATCCGATCAACCGGTCGCCCTGGCGGAACCGTATCATCGCGAGGCGCTCAGGATCCTCGGAGAAGTCAAGCGGCGGTATCCGGACGAAGTGCTCCGGCAGGAAGGAGTCGATCTGCTGAAAGAGGAAGCGCACAAGACCCATTGGCTGGGTGCTAATCTGCTGCAGCAGAAACGATTCGAAGAGGCCGCGCCGGTACTCAGGGAAGCGATCGAACTGCGTGAAAAGCAGCTCGCCCGCGAACCGGATTCCCCGGGAATCCAGCACGATCTCGCGCACGCGATTTTCTATTACTGCAAGCTGCCGATGCAGCTCGGTACGGCTCAGGAACGGGAAAAGCTGAATAGCCGTGGCATTCAGATCATGGAAACGCTCGTCGCGAACTTTCCCGACACGCACGACTATTTCAAACACCTTGTGATGAATTACCGCGTCTACGGCGATTATCTGATGAATTCCGAACGGCACGAGGAAGCGTGCAGCGTGCAACGGAAGTTGCTCGACCTGATGTTCCGCACTCAGGAGAAGTTTCCGGAGAACGGCGGACAGCTTTCGAACATTGCCTGGACGTACTACA
>JBFWWA010000508.1:0-4150 GCA_050246455.1 Planctomycetaceae bacterium | reverse complement strand
ACGAGGCGATGGACAACACGGGGCTCGAGATCAAGGAAACGATCGACGCCGCGTCGGAAGCCGAAGCCCAGCAGAAGATTCGCGAGAAGGGATTCTTCGTCACCAAGATCACCGAGAAAGGACGGACGAAGAAATCCAAGACCGCTGTCGACCAGAAGAAGAAGCGGCCGAACAAGAAGAGGAAGACGTTTTCGATCGGCGGAGTCCGGCCGAAGGCGCTCTGCACCTTCACCCGCCAGCTCTCCACGCTGCAGGACGCCGGCTTGCCGGTGCTTCGCAGCCTGAGAATTCTCGAAGGGCAGGCGAAGCCTGGTCCGCTCAAGAACTCCCTGCAGAACGTGATCGAAGACATCGAATCGGGAAGCACTCTCTCCGAGGCGATGTCCAAGCAGCCGAAGGCGTTCGACAACCTCTACGTCAACATGGTGAAGGCGGGCGAGGCGGGCGGTGCGCTCGAAATCATTCTGCAGCGACTGGCTGAGTTCAAAGAACGAGCTCAAAGCCTCAAGCGCAAAGTGCAGGGTGCGATGATCTACCCGTGTGCGGTGATCTTCGTCGCCACCGGTATCGTCGGGTTCATCATGTACTGGATTGTGCCGAAGTTCAAAAAGATTTTCGAAGACTTCGGCACCGAGCTGCCGGCCATCACCAAGGCGCTCATGTTCATCAGCGATGCGGTCGTCAACTACTTCTATCTCGCGCCGGCCATTCCGATCGCGATGTGGCTCACCATCAAGATCATTCGCAAGAACAAGACCGGCGAGTACATCGTCGACAAGATCTGGCTGAAAGTTCCGGTCCTGGGAAAGATTATCGAGAAATCCGTGGTCGCCCGTACGGCGCGAACGCTGGGAACGCTCATCGCATCCGGCGTGCCGATTCTCGAAGCCCTCATTATTGCCCGTGACACCGCCGGCAACGCGGTCTTCCGCCGCGCGTTCGACAACATCTACGCGGCAATCCGCGAAGGTGAATCGATGGCGGTGCCGCTGAAGGAGGCGCGCGTCGTCGACGACATCGTCGTCAACATGGTCGACGTCGGGGAAGAGACCGGTGCGCTCGACTCCATGCTTTACAAAATTGCCGACAACTACGACGAAGAAGTCGCTGTGCTTGTTGACGGCCTCGTCAACCTGCTCGAGCCTCTGATGGTCGTGGTGCTCGGCGTGATTGTCGGTTTCATCGTCATTGCGTTGTTCATGCCTCTCATCAAGTTGCTCAACGAGTTGAGCTGACACGGAAGCTTGGAGCGATCAGCGATCGGCGATCAGCGATCGGCCAGACGGATAGACACCCGACTCTGGCTGAAAGCTGAATGCTGAGAGTTGAATGCTCCTCACCCCAGGAGCCACAGCGACATGCGAAATTCCCAGCGCGACCCCAGACCCGCCCGAGGCGGATTCACGCTCATCGAGCTGCTGGTGGCAATCACGATTATTGCTTTGCTTCTGGCACTGTTGATTCCGGCGATCAGCTCTGCTCGCGCCACCGCGCGAACGGCTCAGGTGCAGGCGGAAATCTCGCGGCTGAGTTCTGCTCTAGCTGACTTCAAGGCAAAATTCGGAATCTATCCACCGAGCAGCATTCGGCTCTTCGAAACCGCTACGGGCTGGACGACGTCCGATGCCGATGCCGCGCGAGAAGCGGAACGGCTGCGAAGTGTCGCACTGATTCGACAACTTTGGCCACAATTCGATTTCACTATTGATCGCGACATCAACGACAACAGCACCACAACAGACGTAATCGACTTGACGGTGGGAGAATGCCTCGCGTTCTTCCTCGGGGGAGTGATGACGTATGAGGACGACAACGCCAACAACCTTCTCGACGTAGGCGAGGATCTGAACGGGAACGGCCAGCTTGACTGGTCCCCGCAGGGATTCTCCCAGAATCCGGCAAACCCGTTCCATTTTGGTGGATCGAATCGGGTCGGCCCTTTCTTCGAGTTTGATATTTCACGGTTCGTCGATACCGATGCGACAAAAGACGGAATGCCGGAATACTGCGATACTCTTCCCGACCAGGTCAATCCTTACTTCTATTTCAGCGCCTATGATGGCCAGGGGTACCTCGCGTCAGAACCCGTGGCGCCGGGGCCCACAAGCATCTATTTGCAGTCGTCCACGTCGCCGTGGAACCAGCAATCGTTCCAGATCATTTCACCCGGCGCCGACGGTCTCTACGGCACCGGCGGCATCTACAACTCAGACAGCTCGAGCGACGACCTCGTAGGTCCTCGCGAAGCGGAACGAGACAATCTCACCAACTTCGCAAGCGGTCCGCTGGCCAACTGATTCGTTCACGTGTCGAGCGACTTGTCTCGGAGACGGAGTTCAATACGCATGAAAGCAACTCGCCTGCAGATACGAAGCGGCTTCTCGCTCATTGAGCTGCTCGTGGTGATCACAATCATCACGCTGCTGGCGGCGTTACTCGCATTCACGATCCCAAACATCATCAGTACCGCCAACGAAACGGCAACCAAGGGAACCATCAAGAAAGTCAACGAGCTCCTCGGCAAACGTCTGCACGCCATCACCCGCGAGTTCAAGGACCAAGAAGACCGCGCCGTCGGCGGATTGCCGGCGTACGCGATCGACTTTCTCTCAGCAGCCGGGGGTGACAAAGAGCTCGCGAAAGTGCTCGGCAAGAAGGCGTTCATCCGACGTCACCTGCCGATGACGTTTGCCGAAGCGGAACGCACGCCCACCGTGGACGACTCGAATCACTCCACGGCCACCGAAAACGCCGAGCTCCTCTACTACGTGCTGACGAACGGACCGCAATTCGACGCCGCTCCGGTCGACACCGACATATTCCGCTCCACCGAGTTGGCCGACACTGACGGTGACGGCGCAATGGAAATCGTCGATGCATGGGGCCGCCCACTCCGATTCTATCGCTGGCCGACGAGGCTCATCCGCCCGGCAACTTCGGGCAACGAAGATGATGCCCAAGGGGTTGAAGATGCTATCGTCGGTGCTCCAGACCCTGACGCGTTCATTTTGAAGATCCGGCCCAACTTACACGACGTCGTTCCGGGAATCTCAGCTCGTGTCCTGATCGCAACTGTGAATCCTGCAGCAGATGCTGCAGTGACATTCACCGACGAGAATACGGATACGTTGGCGAAAGAGCTGGCGAAGGACCCCGACGATCCACTCGGCAAGGTCACGGTGTTGACCCACGCGCCGGCACCGACACCACCCCCTGTGCTACCGCCTCCTGCGGCGACGTTCGAAAATGAATATCACACGCCCGACACGTGGCATACGCCGCTGATCGTTTCCGGCGGCCGCGACGGCGTGCTAGGTTTATTCGAGCCGTACGACACTGCGAACCACGGCCAGCTCGCGCAACCGGACCTGACCGCCGCGGGGCTCGAAGGCCTGCTCGACAACTTGACCAACCGTCAGGAATGATGCCGGTAAAGGCAATGCCAGAGGAATGACGATGCGCCACCGCCATTCGAAATCTATCCAAAACGCGAACCCGCCGCGCCCGGTGCGCCGCGCGTTCACGCTCCTCGAGCTTCTGGTCGCCATCAGCATCCTGATGGTCCTCTCAGCGCTCACTTTCACGATGGTGAACGTGACGATGGATCAGGACCGGATCGGCGGCGGCTCGCGCGAAGTGCAGTCGTTCCTCGAAGGGGCCCGCAACCAGGCGGTCTATGCAAAGGCCCCTCGCGGCGTCCGTTTCCTCCTGAGCCCCGACGACCCGACCACCGTCAGCAGCATGATCTACATCGGCCCGCCGTCGAGTTACACAAGTGGCTCGATCGATATTGAAAAAATTGAAGATCCTCCCGCAAGCAGCACCTTTTATTATCGCATAATCGTTTCCGCCAGTCACCCGAACGTCGCAACCGAGTGGGTCAACCTCTACCAAAGACAACTACTCATAAACGGCGCACGCATAAAGATTCCCAATGAAGATAACGGAGTGTGGTATACGATTTCTCAGCGAGACTTCGGCGGCACTTTGTACTGGACGTTGACGTCTAAGTACGGTCCGCTTGAATTAGCAATGCTTCCGGCTTCGGACATTGGACGAACATACAAACTGGAACTCAGCCCGGCGGTGCTGCCGAATCAGGAGCCGCGGCTGCTCGCGCGGAATGTTTTCATTGACCTGGACAACAGTC
>JBFWWA010000507.1:0-4153 GCA_050246455.1 Planctomycetaceae bacterium | reverse complement strand
CGAGAATGGCGCGGGAAAAACGACCTCGCTGAAAATCCTTCTCGGGCTGACCGAGCCCGATTGGGGCGAAGCGCGCGTCTTCGGACTCGACAGCCGACGTCACGGCATCGAGATCCGCCGCCGCGTCGGCTATGTCCCCGAAATCCCGGTGCTCTACGACTGGATGACGGTCGAAGAAACGGGATGGTTCGCCGCCGGGTTTTATCCTGCGAACTACCTCAAACGGTATCGCGACCTCATCTACCGCTTCGAGCTCCCGCTTGATCGGCGAGTCAAGGATCTCTCGAAGGGAATGCGCGCGAAGGTCGGTCTCGCACTCGCGATGGCACATGAGCCTGAACTGCTGGTACTCGACGAGCCGACTTCCGGTCTCGACCCGCTCGTCCGCCGCGAGTTTCTCGAAAGCATGTCGGAAGTCGCCGCCTCGGGAC
This sequence comes from Planctomycetaceae bacterium, assembly GCA_050246455.1. Lineage (GTDB taxonomy): Bacteria > Planctomycetota > Planctomycetia > Planctomycetales > Planctomycetaceae > CAZVJA01. The sequence continues at coordinate 3,722 of JBFWWA010000507.1, read as the reverse complement.
GAACGGTGATTCTCTCGAGCCATCAGATTGTGGAGGTCGAGCGAGTGGCCGACGTCATCGCCATCATCCGCGACGGCAAGCTGCTGCTGGTCGAGAAACTCGACGAGTTGAAGCAGAACGTCTGCGAACTGGTTGTGACGCTTCGCAACGGCTCGACCCGTCCCCCCGATCTGCCGGCCGACGTCATCCGCCGCGAGCGGAAGGAAAGGCAGTGGCGGATGCTGGTGCGCGGAATCAACGAAAGCCAGATCGAAGATGTCCGCCACCGCGAGGACGTCAGCCAGATCGACATCCGCCATCCCTCCCTCGACGACATCTTCGTCGCGTACATGCACTCGAGCGAATCGACGAACGGTGAAGCCACTGGCGAACTGGCAACCTCAGAACCGGCGAAAGGAGCAACCGCTCCATGAGCATTTCGACCACCTCTCATCCAACTTCGTCGCGTGAGTTGCGTGTTTCGTCGCCGCTGGTCCATCTGGCGTGGAAGGAGTTCCGGACCGTCCGCACACTGTGGATCATCCTCGCTTTCATCGGAGTTGCGGGGCAGGTGCTGTCGCGGATGTTCGGCCAGGTCGAACGCGGCAACGTCTCAGCGAACTACGTCTTCTCCACCGTCTACTTTCTTCCCTTGATGTTCGCGATGGGGGCGGCCGTTCTTTCGTTCGCGTGGGAGAAAGAGGAGAAAACGTGGAACCTGCTGCGCGTACTGCCGATGTCGCGCGGGACGTTATTCGCCGCGAAGTTCGGCGTCGGCTTCCTGATGTCAGTCGCGCTTTTCGTGCTGCTCTGGTTCTCGGCGTGGGTGGTCGCACCGCAGCCGTACCCATCCGAGAAGCATCTCGTTGTTCTGGGATGGGGAAGCTACATCCTGCAGCTCTTCGCGTGGGGTGCGTTCTTCTCGCTCGTCGCGGGACGTGTGCTCCTCGCGCTCATTCTCGCGCCGGTCGCGATGATCTTCACATCCGGCCTGCCGCACTCCTATCTGCTCATTCCGCTCGTGGCGGCGGCCGACTACTGGCTCACAGGGCGCTGGCTCGCCGACAAATCCTTCGCCTGGCCGAGGTTCCTCACGCGCCGCCGCGCACGTGCGGTACCGAAAAGAGCGCTTTTCATCCGCGACACGGCCGATCCCTGGAAGGTCGCGTTCGCACGGCTCGTCTGGCTTGAATGGCAGCAGGCGAAGCCGTTTCTGTGGTTGATGCTCGGAGTCGGCCTCGTCGTGGTCCCCGTCACGTCGCATCCCTGGTTCGACGCAGCCTTTCAGCAGTATCACATTCCGCTCTTTTTCCTCGGATTCATTCCCATTCTCGCCGGCGCGTGGTCGTTTCAGAACGAACAGCATCAAAGGCGCTACCGCATCGCCGCGGCCCGGGGCGTTGCGCCCGAAGCACTCTGGCTGACGAAGCATGTCGTCTGGTTTCCGGTCGCGATTCTGATTGTTTCGCTGCTGGTGCTGTTGCAGGGGGGCATCTGGTTGTATTTCTCTCGGACCGTTTACCCATCCGGCGGCTTGTTCCGGATCTTCGAATGTCCGATCTGGGAACACACCGCGCGCTGGCTGAGCAACTGGTACAGCTTTGATGCGTCCCATTCCGAGACGTTCTGGTCGATGCTGCTGTACTGCGCTATCGGGTATGCCGCCGGGCAATTGGGTTCGATGCTTCTGTCGCGCACGGTGACGGCTTTCGTCCTCTCACTACCTATTGTTTTTGTGAGCCTGCTGTGGTGGGGATTGATGAAAAAGGGAGACATCCCCGCCATCTGGACAGTGGGGCCGATTCCGATCGTCCTTCTCCTTGCAACGTTGCTGCGCGCGCCGGACTGGCTGCTGGAGCGGACCGGCTGGAGACGCTGGCCGAAGATCGCCGCGGCCATTCTGCTGCCAATTCCCATCGTCGTTGCCGGCATTGCCATCTATCGAGTGACGGAAATCCCTGCGTTATACAACTACAACGGCCGCGCTTACGAAAGGCCGTATCTCAGAGACCTCTACCAAATTCGAACAGGTGGAGCTTTATCCGACGTGCCGCAGCGTCCCATGACACCGTGGACCGCTCCGGAACTTGTCGATTCCAAAGGTCTGCCGGTGTTTGAACAAGGTGTCCGCGCGCACGACAAATCGATGCCGGACGCCGGTCGACGCCCGAAGTATGAAATCCCGTTCGAGGAAACGCGGAAGCTGCGAAACTGGGTTCTTGACCAGGCGAATGCCGCGCATCAGGCCGGAACATCGAAAGCCTTCCACAATTTTCGAAGTGCGATTGAAGATCGCCATCGCGAATTCCTGCGAATCGCCGACGAACTCACCAATGCCGGAAAACTGGATGAAGCCTTCACACAGCTCGCGCTTGCCGTGCAGTTGACACGTCATGCTTCGAAGCACGGCAATCTCTGGTTCTATCGAATGATCGTTCCGCAGATGGTCGCGAGACTTCAGGACCCGCTGCTCCTCTGGCTGGGACATCCCGACCAGGTCGAGAGGAACGTCAGCGCCGCCACGAGAACCCTCGACCTGGAGTTTTCATACTTCGAAACCTATTCCGCCAAACTCCTGGAGAACCGCGACGATCAGTTCGCGGAGCTCGACCGAAACTGGAAGAAGCCCGCGTCGGAACTTCGCAGTGAGTCAGGAACGGATGTCGAGCGATTTATCGCGGCGCGGCGGTTCCTGCCGTGGGAAAAGTGGCGGTTGGAACGACTCATCGACGCCGGCACGGCCGCATCGTTTCACGATGTCCGACCGCTCGAATTCATCATGTTCCACGAGAGCCGCGCGAATCTCGCGACCTGGTATCTCAGTCGCGTGAATCAATTCTGGGAAAACCGACTCGACGAACCCTGGAAGTGGTGGTATACGACGATCGAGCCGCCGAGCAACTGGGGGACGGAAACCTCTGTTTATAATCTCTTCAATCAATCACTTCACACGACGATCTCGCGGGAGAGCCGTACCCGTTTGATGGTGCTCACGAGCGCGCTTGTCGCCTACCGACTCCACGAGAAGCACCTTCCGGCGCAACTTGAAGAACTTGTGCCGTCTTACCTCGCGAAGGTTCCGGTCGATCCCTGGACCGGGTTCGACTACTGCTACTATCCGGAAGGGCTCTCCGAGCAGTTGTACAAAGGGCGGGATCAGTCGATCCCCGCCCGTACGCCTCTCATCTACTCGCCGGGAACGGCGCGCGCTGAGCCGGTGAAGTTCACACCCAGCAAACCGGGGGATGAGCCGACGACTTATCATCTGGTCTCGGGGAACTACTACGACGGGCAGCGGCTGACGTCGGGCGAATGGAGTTCGTTGAATGCCGGCCCGATCATCATCGAGCTTCCGCCGCTGACAAAACCGGTCGAAGCCCAGCGGCCGAAGCCGTAATTCGCGGCGGAATTGACGTACCGCGGTGTGTGGCACGCCCCGATAAGGGCGTGTTTCACGACATTACGGCCTCACCCTTCGAAGACTCAGGGGCTGTCCGGAAATTGCGCTTCGATAATTGGCTGTGATTCCGCGAACTCACGGCGCCGGTGGGCGGTTGGCTGCTCAGACTTGTGTCCCGTAGGGACAATGGAAAATAGCCCAGCGATTCATCGCTGGGGATGCGTGCGCTGCGGAATCGATTCAGTCCCGAAGGGACGACTGAAACGCCGCTGAGGCGAACCGATTCAGCCGTCCCTACGGCACGCAATTCCCGGCCATGCCCTTCGAGGACTCAGAGCGTGCC
>JBFWWA010000506.1:0-4167 GCA_050246455.1 Planctomycetaceae bacterium | reverse complement strand
TGAAGACATTCTACGAAGGTAAACCGTTCATGCGCGTCGTCGAGCATCTGCCGGCGACGAAAGACGTGGCGAACTCGAATTTCTGCGATATGACATTGCGCATTGTTCGCGGGCAGCCGCTGATCCTCTGCGTCCTCGACAATCTCATCAAGGGGGCGTCGGGCGTGGCGGTGCAGAACTTCAACCTGATGAACGGCTTTGCTGAAACGACCGCGCTGCTTCCGTAGTTTCGCCGCTTCGAGCTGAGCGGAATGTGCCCCGGCATTCTTCGAGGAAGATGAACCCGTGCCCGATTCGATACCATTACCGCAGGGTTTCCGTACCGCGGCCGCGCACTGCGGCATCAAAGAAGGCTCGACGAAGGACGATCTCGCGCTCTTCGTTTCCGATACGCCGTGCGTGGCAGCCGGAGTTTTCACGCAGAACCGGGTCTGCGGGGCCCCTGTGAAGGTATCGCGCCAGCGCGTTCCGCGCGGCACCGCTCGAGCCGTCATTATCAACTCAGGGAACGCCAATGCTTGCACCGGCGAGCAGGGGGATAGCGACGCGCGCTGGATGACCGAAGAGATTGCACGCGGTCTGAAATGTGCCGCGGACGATGTGCTCGTCTGCTCGACCGGAGTCATCGGCCGATTCCTCCCCCGTGAAAAGCTCGCGGCCGGTCTTCCCGAGGTCGTCTCCGGGCTTGATGCCGGCCCGGTGAAGTTCCACGCTGCAGCACGAGCGATGATGACGACCGACACGTTCCCGAAGCAGTCGACCCGCATTTCCGAGGTGGCCGGGAGAACGGTCCGCGTGAGCGGCGTTGCCAAAGGAGCGGCGATGATCGGCCCGAACATGGCGACGATGCTCTCGGTCATTATGACCGATGCATCGCTCGATCCAGCCGTCGCCGACGGTGCACTTCGATCCGCCGTGGACGACACCTTTAACTGCATCAGTGTCGAAGGGCACACGAGCACGAGCGATTCGGTGATTCTGCTCGCCAACGGCGCGTCAGGGACCGGCCCGCTGAATGCATCCGATCAAGCCCTCGTCACCAAAATGATCCGGGAAGTCGCCGAAGATCTCGCCCGCGCGATCATCGAAGATGCGGAAGGAGCGGATCATGTCATCACGCTCGACGTCCGCGGCCTGCGCACCCGGGATGAAGCGCGGCTCATTGCGCAGACAATCGCAAACGGGGCGCTCGTGAAAACTGCGATTACCGGAGCCGATCCGAACTGGGGGCGCATCGTTTCGGCGGCGGGCTATTGCGGCGTCGACCTTCGCGAGAATGACATGACGCTCCGCATTAACGGCACGCTCGTTTACGAATCGGGAACGCCGACCGCGTTTAATGCCAAAACGCTCTCGGAGAGCCTTCGCAGGAATCGGGCGGTGCACATCGAACTCGACCTTCCGCTCGGCGATGCGTCGATCCGCTTCTGGACGAGCGACCTGACGGCCGAGTACGTCCGCCTCAACTCCGATTACACGACGTAAACGACAAGCCCGCCGGCTGTGCCCGGCTGGAACCATGCAGTCCGCTTTGCGTAATCATCTCTCGGCCCTACAATCCAGTTGCATCATTGACCTGATCGGCGCATCACGGAGGCAATTCGCGCGTGGCACGGGGGACGAAAGCGGGTTCTCAGCAGAGCGACCTGGTCGCGGCCGTCGAGGCCGAGACGCAGCGCATCGGCCGGCAGCTCTGGAGTCAGCTGGAACGACGGACGCCGTCGCTGTTCGAGCGGCGCTGGTGGGACGACCGCATACTGTCATGGGCGATGTCCGACGAGTCGGTCAAAGTCCAGATGTTCCGCTTCGTCGACGTGCTGCCGATGCTTCGGACGCACGAGTCGGTCACGCGCCATCTGCACGAGTACTTTGAGGAAGTTCGTGCGCGGCTGCCGTGGGCCGTGCGGATCGGACTCGATATTTCTCAGCCGAACTCCGTTCTGGGACGGGCGCTCGCTCTTAACGCTCGAAACAACGCGACGCGCATGGCGCGCCGCTTCATTGCCGGCACCCGCGTCGACGAAGTGCTGCAGGGGATCGGGAGGATTCGCAAGCAGGGGTTTGCGTTCACGCTCGATCTCCTCGGAGAGGCGATCATCAGCGATCGCGAGGCCGACAAATATCAGCAGGCGTACCTCGATCTCATTTCCGGACTTGCGCCCGAAGTCAATCAGTGGAGCGAGAACGTACTCATCGACCGCGACCAGTACGGCCCGATTCCGCGCGTGAATGTTTCCATCAAGCTCTCCGCCCTCTGCAGCCAGTTCCGCCCGATTGACCCCGCCGGGACCGCCGACGAAGTGAAATCGCGACTGCGGCCGTTGCTCCGCGCAGCGCGGAAGCATGACGCATACGTCCATGTCGACATGGAACAGTACGAGTACAAGGACCTCACGCTCGCGATTTTCAAGGACGTGCTCCTTGAAGAGGAGTTTCGCGACTTTCCCGATGCCGGAATTGTCATTCAGGCCTATCTTCCCGAAGCGGAGCGCGATCTTGCCGACCTCAGGGATTGGGCGGAAAAACGGGGCACGCCGGTCTCGGTGCGACTGGTCAAGGGGGCCTACTGGGATTTCGAGACCGTCGTCTCCAAATATCGCGGCTGGCCGGTGCCGGTGTACCAGCAGAAATGGGAATCGGACGCGAACTACGAGCGGCAGACCCGTTACCTGATGGAAAATGCGAACTGGCTGCGACCGGCCCTTGCGAGCCACAACATGAGGAGCCTCGCGCACGGCATCGCCTGGGCGCGGAAACTTGGCGTCCCTTCGTCCGCCTATGAAATTCAGATGCTGTACGGCATGGGTGGCGAGCTCGCGCAGCTCTTCGCCGAGGCGGGGCATCGCGTCCGCGTGTATACCCCATTCGGCGAACTGATCCCCGGCATGGCGTATCTCGTCCGCCGTTTGCTCGAGAACACTTCGAATGACTCCTTTCTGCGGCAAAGCTTTGCGGAAAACGTCTCTGTGGAGGACCTGTTGATGAAACCCGCCGATGTTGGCGCCCGCGCGCCGAAGCCGCGTCAGGAAGAAGAACCACCTGGTTTTCAGAACGAACCGCCGACCGACTTCAGCCGCGCTGAAAACCGCAAAGCGATGCAGCGCGCGCTTGAAGATGTGGAAACTCAGCTTGGCCGCGAGTACCCGCTGGTCATCAACGGGCGCGGTATCGAGACGCGCGGCGAGATCGTTTCCCGAAATCCGTCGCATAAGAACGTGATCGTCGGGCGGACCGCGTCAGCCACACCAGACGACGCCGTCGAAGCGATCGATGCCGCGCGGCGGGCGTACAAGCATTGGTCGCGTATCGAGCCGCATTATCGCGCGGAGTATCTGGAACTCGCCGCCGCAGAGATGCGCAACCGCCGCTTCGAGCTGGCCGCCTGGGAAGTTTTCGAGACCGGCAAGCCATGGGCGGAAGCGGATGCCGACGTGGCCGAAGCGATCGATTTCTGCATGTACTACGCGGCGGAGATGCGCCGGCTTGCGGTTCCGCGGCAGTGCGATCTGCCAGGTGAAGAAAACGAATATATGTACCGGCCGCGCGGTGTGGCGGTGGTCATTGCACCGTGGAATTTTCCGCTGGCGATTCTGACCGGCATGACCGCCGCGGCCATTGTTGCCGGGAACACGGTCATCATGAAGCCGGCGGAGCAGTCGCCGGTCATCGCCGCGAAGCTGATCGACATTTTGCACACCGTCGGTTTGCCGGATGGTGTTGTGAATTTTCTGCCGGGTGTCGGCGAGGAGATCGGCCCGGAGCTCGTCGGCAATCCGGACGTCGATCTGATCACGTTCACAGGCTCACGGGCGGTCGGGCTTGGAATCAATCAGACCGCGGCCGAGACCGATGATCGTCAGCACTCGGTGAAACGCGTTATTGCAGAAATGGGAGGCAAGAACGCGATCATCGTTGATGACGATGCCGATCTCGACGAAGCGGTGGTCGGCGTCCTCTCCAGTGCGTTTGGATATTCCGGCCAGAAATGCTCCGCCTGCTCGCGCGCAATCGTGCTCGCCGACGTCTACGACGCGTTCGTCGAGCGCTTGACCGAAGCGGCCAAGAGTCTGAAGGTCGGTCCCGCGGAACTGCCTGAGACGACGGTGGGGCCGGTGATTGACGAGGACGCGCTGGCACGAATCGAGGAATACATCGCGTACGGTAAAG